>JBAPVZ010000641.1:0-10388 GCA_049283435.1 Candidatus Dormiibacterota bacterium | reverse complement strand
GCGTCCGGCCCGTTCGTTACGCGCGCTCGGCCCGTTACGCGGTCGGTCCGTCTTGTGCGCGGGAGGCGGGGGCGGCGCGGGGGCGGCCTGTAGAGGCCGTTCGCCGGCGTTCGGCCCCTTCGCGAGGCGAAATAGCGACCGTTCGCCGGCGTTCGGCCCGTTCGTTGCGCGCGCTCGGCCCGTTTGTGCCCGGGGCGGCGGACTACGCGTCGGGCAGCTGGCCGAGCGCCTCCTGGACGAGCGTTCGTGTCGCCTCGAAGTGCCGGTGCACGGCCTCCTCCTCCGCGCGCTCGAGGGTCGCGGCCGCCCGTGCAAAGGGGTCGCCACCCTGCTCGCGCAGCCCCGCCTTGACCTGCCCGATCGTCTGGATCGCGAAGCCGAGCCCGCCGCCCGGGTTGTCGACGATGTCGTACGCGACGCCGAGCTGATGCCGGGCCCAGCGCAGCATGTCGACCCCGCCGAAGCGGTTGACCGGCCCCTTCGGATCCAACACTTCCACGAGCTCAATGGTAGCTGGCTCGCGAGCCCCGGCCGCCTGGCTAGGATTCGTGCTCGCGCTCGCCTTCGGGGGAGCCGTCCCCCGCTCCCGACACGTCGTCGCCCCGCACCGCGGAGAACACGAGCATCCCGATCAGCCAGCCCGCGTAGAGCCCGGTGCCGATTGCGACGAGGCCGATCACGATGAGCGGGATCAGCGACTCGCCCCAGAGCCGTTGGTAGACGAGCCAGCCGGCCAGCACGACCACGATGAACGCACCGATCCCGGCCCCGATCCCGAGAATGCCGGCACCGATGGACCGTGTCACAGCCGCACGACCTGGAGGTCGGACGCCGCGCCGGGCGGTGCGCCGGCGAAAACGTGGTTGAAGAAGAAGCGCGTGCTCGGATGGCGCTCGGCGAGGGCCGCCGCCTCCGCCCAAGTCGTGTGCCCGCCCTCGGCGCTCGGCGCGGTCGCCTCGGTGATCGCGACGTCCGCGCCGTCGACGAGGCGGTCGAGCGCGGGGGTCGCACGCGTGTCCCCGGCGTACGCGAGCAGCTGATCGCCGATCCGCAGGCGGTAGCCCATGCCGGGGATGTCGCCGTGCTCCAGCGCGACCGTCTCGTACCGCACACCGGCGACCTCTCCGGAGCTGCCGGCCGTCTCGTAGCGGAGCGCGAACGCGGCCCGCATCCCCTCCCAGGCCCCTCCCCAAGCGGCTCGCAGCAGCCGCTCGACCCTCGTCTCGATGTCTTCGCCGAGCGTCGTCGGGCCGACGATCGTCAGTCCCCGGCGGCGCGCCGGCTCGGGAGCGAACGCCCAGGAGCACAGGTAGGGGATCAACCCGGCTACGTGGTCGCCGTGGAAGTGGCTGATGAAGATCGCCTCGATCGCCGCCTCGTCGATGCCGGCGCGATGGAGGTGGGGGACGAGCGGCGCGCCGGCGTCGAGCAGGAGTCGTCCGTCGACCGCGACCGAGCCGTTGTATCGCTCGGGCGAGAACGCGGCCCCGGTGCCGAGAAAGGCGAGCTCCACCGCCAGAGCGTACCTGCGATCGTCTCTCGCGAGGTGGTGTGACGGGGTCTCACGCGCCGGGCGCCCCGGCCGGCGGACGCGTAGCCTGCGGCGGTGCGCCGGCGCCTCCCACCCAGCCTCCTGCTCGCCTTTGCCGCGTTCGCCGTGCTCGGTCTTCCCTCCGGCGTACTCGGCGTCGCCTGGCCGAGCCTGCGGCTGACCTTCGGGGAGCCGCTCGGCGCGCTCGGCCTCGTGCTGATCGCGAACACGGCCGGCTACGCGGCGAGCAGTGCGCTGAGCGGTCCCGGCGCCCGCCTCATCGGCCGCGGCTGGCTGCTCGCCTGCGGGTCGACCCTGGCCGCTCTCGGCCTCCTCGGGATCACGCTCGCGCCGACCTGGCCGGCGCTGCTCGGCAGCTACGTCCTGCTCGGCGCCGCGGGCGGGATCTACGACGGAGCGATCAACGCCCAGGTCGCGCTGACCGCCGGGGTTCGCACGATGAACGTGCTGCACGCGACCTGGGGTCTCGGCGCAGCGATCGGCCCGCAACTCGCCTACGGGATGAGCCACAGCGCGACCGGGTGGCGGGGGGCCTACGCGGTGATCCTCCTCTGCGAGGTCTCGCTCGGTATCGCGTTCGTGCTCACGCACCGGCAGTGGGACGATCGCGCAGAGCATGCCGCGGCCGCCTCGACCGACGGCGGGGGACGTGGCGGCTGGCTGCTGCTCTGCCTGAGCCTCGTCGCGTTCTTCGTGTACACCGGCGTCGAAGTGGGTGCCGGCCAGTGGTCGTACAGCTACCTGCTCGGCCGGGGGACGCCTGCCGATCTGGCGGCGCTGGCCGTCACCGGGTACTGGGCGGCGCTGACCGTCGGCCGGCTCGCGATCGTGTTCCTACCCCGGGGCGTCAGCCCGGTGCGTCTCGTCCTCGGCTGCCTCCTGCTCTGCGTCCTCGGCGGGGTCGCGCTGGTCGTCACGCCGATCGGGCTGCCGCTGATCGCGCTCGGCCTGGCACCGGTCTTCCCGACGCTGATGACCCTGACACCGCTCCGCTTCGGCCGTGGCGCCGCGGCGTCGGTCGCGGGCTACCAGGTCGGTGCCGCGACGATCGGCGGCGGCCTGCTGCCGGCAGGGTTCGGCCTGCTGTTCCAGGCCCGCGGCGTCGCGCTGCTCCCGCTCGTGCTCCTCGCCGCGGTCATCGCGACGAGCGCCCTCGTCGTGGCCGGGGAATTGCGGGTGCGGGCGCGGGCAGGCACCACGAGCCGGCCGGGCCGCGCCTCGTAACCGGCACCTCAGCTGCGCGACAGCGGAGCCGGCGACGCGCGAGCCCTGCCCGTCTCGCCCGCCGCACCCTCCGCTACGATGCGAAATGCGGCGGGGACCAGGTTTCGCCCCGTCGATACCAGGGGGAGCGGAAATGGTGCGTCGGTGGCTGCGGGCGGTTTGTCTTGTCGTGGCGGTCGGGCTGCTGGCCGTCGCCTGCGGTGGAGCCGGCGGGGGCGGGACGACGCAGAAGCTCGCGGCGAACCAGACGCTCAGGTTCCCCCTGCTCGCCGGCACGACGGTCTCGATGCTCGATCCCGCGCACGTGAACGGTGCCCAGAACATCTCGTTCACGACCGAGATGTTCGCCGGTGTGCTGACGATGAACGACCGGCACCAGCTCGTCCCGCTGATCGGGAGCGCCCTCCCGGACGTCTCTGCGGACGGGCTCACCTACACGTTCCACCTGCGGTCGGACGCGACGTTCTGGAACGGTGACCGGATCACGTCGGCCGACGTCCTCTACAGCTGGAATCGAACCGCGGCGCTGCAGGACTCGTACGCGGCGTACTTCCAGCCCGTCGCCGGCTACCAGCAGGTCGCCAGCGGGCAGGCGCGGACGCTGAGTGGGCTGACCGCACCCGACCCGCACACGGTCGTCGCCAAGCTGCAGTACCCGGCCGGCTACTGGGAGACGGAGCTCGCGCTGTGGCCGGCGATGCTCGTCGACAGGAAGGCGATCGAGCAGGGTGGTGCGAACACGTGGTGGAGCAATCCCCAGACCGCAGTCGGCGCCGGGCCGTTCCGGCTGGTCAAGTACCAGCCGAACGAATCGCTCGACTTCGAGCCGGTCAAGCACTGGTGGGGTGGGTCGACCGGAACGCTGACGCACATCCACGTCGACGAGGGCGTCGACGGCTCGTCGGCGGTGAAGAAGTACGAAGCCGACGGGTACGACCTGATCGGCCCCGCCGACCAGCCGGTGCCGAACGAGGATGTGCTGCGGTTCCTGAACGACCCGACGAAGAAGGCGCAGCTGCACCTGTTCGACAATTCGTCGACGACCTGGATGGGATTCAACTTCACTGGTGGCAGCCCGTTCGCGCCGCGGCCCGGCATCGCGCCCGGACAGCCGACCGTCGGACTCGGCGTCGACCAGGGCAAGGCAGGCCGCCAGTCGTTCTCGCTCGCCATCAATCGCAACCAGCTCGCCGACGTCGCCTGCGTCAAGGGCGTCACCTGCTCGCCGGCAACCGGCGGGTTCATGGCGCCCGGGCTGCGGGGCTATGTGGGCAACGGGAAGGACCCGTCGGCGCCCGCAGGCGGTGATGCGGCCAGGGCAAAGGCCGAGTACGAGAAATGGGACCCGACCGGCAGCAAGTTGAGCGGCCTCAAGCTCGAGTACAACACGACGCCGACGAACGACGCGGTCTGGCAGAACGTGCAGGCACAGTTGCAGGCGAGTCTCGGCGTACACGTGCAGCTGGAGCCGAACGACTTTCCGACCGTGATCGCCGACCGGAACGCGAAGAAGCCCTACCTCTTCCGCGAGGCGTGGGGCGCCGACTTCGACCATCCGCAGGACTGGTTCAGCAACAACTTCATGTGCTCGGCCGCGCGGGTCGGCGGCAACAACGCGGCCGGCTTCTGCGACCCGGCGATGGACACGATCGTCGAGCAGGCGAACCAGAAGCCGGTCGACCAGGTGCTGACGCAGTACCAGCGGGCGGGGCAGGACCTGATCAATAACAATTTCGGGGCCAACCTCTTCTACTCGAAGGAGCCGTTCCTGATCCAGCCGTACGTCGTCGGCGCCGGCTACGACGGCCTGAGCGACGACAACTGGACCGAGATCAAGCTGCTCCAGCACTGAGATCCCCACGAGCGGCCGCACCCTCCTTTGGGGGGCGGTGCGAGCCGCCAGTCGTCGCTGTCGCGGGAAGTCGGATTCGTTCTGGATTCAGACGACGACGGTGCCCTCGGCGCGGGCCTGGTCGCCGAGCGACCGCGTGCGCGCCGGCACTCGCGCGGCGTCGAAGCAGCCGTGCACGACACCGACCTGGAAGTCGACGACCAGCACCGCCGTTCGCCCGCCCCGCCTCGTCACGCTCGCGCGAGACAGTGAGCCCGATGCCCGCGTCGAGCTGGCTGTGCGAGGGGATGGCAGTCAACGGCGTCCCCCGCCGGCTCCCCTCTATAGTCGAGCCAGGGTGGGGCGCGAAACCGAGGCGATGGCGGGCGGCCTTCCGGCCCCGGCCCCGGCCGGCGGGAGGACACCATTCAGGAGCACCTCACTGAGGTCTTCGACAAGGTATCGGTGGCCAGCCGTCGCGAACTGGTTGCATATCTCAATGGGAGAGCGAGCAGGCCTGCCTGAATCCGCGTCATGCGATTCTTCCTCACGGGGCTCGCCCAATGACGGCCGGGCGTCACGCTTCGTACCAGCCTTCGGTCCCCTTTAGCCTGATTCCTCCGTCGCGGAAGCGTGCAGGAATGCCGGCGATTCACCGCCCGTCTGCCTTGAGGAGCAGCTGCGCCCATGTGCCGGCCAGCCAGCGCTGGAAGCGGTCCCCGGTCCAGCGGCGCTCGTGTACGAGCAGGAGAAAGAACTCCGGCGAGTTCATGGCCCAGATCACGTCCGCAGCCTCCTGCGTCGACACGCCGTCCCGCAGACCGCCGGAGTCGTCCAGCTCTTGGGCGAAGCCAAGCATGTTACGAGCACGTCGCTCGGCGATCTCCTCCCACAGTGCCCGTAACTCAGGGTCGACCGCGGCGGCGTCCCGGAGCAGGCGGAACAGCGGTGCCAGGCGTTCCATGATCCTGCGGATGGCTCGCGCGTAGATCTCCACTTTGCGCTGCGGGTCGGATTCGGACTTGAGATCGAGCACATAGTCCCGCTCGTCGGCGGGCACCGCCTCATCGGTCCCCGAGATCGCGGACTCCACGAGGAGGCGGAAGAGAACGGGCTTGACCCCCACGGCGGCGTAGACGGTGTCCAGAGCGACCTGGGCCTCGGTGGCGATCGCGGCCATGGTCGTCGCCACGTAGCCACGCTCCAGGAAGAGGCGCCGGGCAGCGGCCAGGATCACCTTCCGGGTCTCGGCCGCGCCCGCCGCTCGTCGGCTGCTGCGGTAGCGCCGCCGTCCCTCAGCATTGACTTCTTGGCTCACGAGGTCTAGTGTAGCAATATTGACCCGAAGCAGGGTCGGATGATCCGATGTAAGTTACGGCTAATGGCAACGACCAAAGGAGTGCAGACATGTCAGTGGAGCGAAACAAGGCGATCGCGCGGCGCGTATTCGAGGACGCGTTCGCGGGAGGCGACCTGGCCGTTCTCGATGAGACCCTGGCCGACGACACCCGGGACCGGCAGCATCCCGACGAGCCCAGCTTCCGCGTACACCTCAAGGCGGTGGTCACTGCGATGCGAGAGGCGTTCCCCGACCTGCGCTGGGAGATCAATCAAATGGTCGGGGAGGGTGAGTGGGTGGCACTCCACTCCTTCATGATCGGCACCCACAACGGCAACCTGGGACCACCCCTGAGCCCTCGCGTCATCGCGCCGACCGGGCGTCCGGTTCGCGTTGCCCACCTGCACATGATTCGATTCGGCCCGGAGTCCGAGCTCTTGCACGTCATGGATACGCTCGGCATGCTCCTCCAGCTGGGCGTGTTTCCGGGCGCGCCCGCCCCGACCGGCGCCCCCGACCAGGGCGGCGACCCCCGCCCGTAAAGACGACTGCGGGGTAGCCGCATCCGCCCTCTCAGGCCTCGAACGTGGCGGCCTGAGGGTGGCGGGAGGCTCGATCCAGCTGAACACGCCATCGCCCATCCCCAGCCGGCTGCGCGAGGGGGATGGCAGTCACGGCGTCCGCCGCCGGCTCCCCTCTATAGTCGAATCAGGGTGGGGCGCGAAACCGAGGCGATGGCGGGCGGCCTCCCGGCCCCGGCCCCGGCCGGCGGTCAGTGGAAGCGCAACCTCGTCGCGCTCTGGTTCGCGGAGTTTTTCGCGCTGTTCGGATTCAGCTTCGCCCTGCCCTTCCTCGCCCTCTACCTGCACCAGGATCTCGGCGTGCACAGCCAGCACCAGCTCGATCTCTGGACGGGAACCGCGAGCGGGGTGGGTGGCGTCTCGATGGCGATTGCGAGCCCGCTCTGGGGAATGCTCGCGGACCGGTACGGACGGCGCCCGATGCTGCTGCGAGCAATGGTCGGCGGTGCCGTCTGCGTCGGCCTGCTCGCGTTCGTGCAGTCGCCGTGGCAGCTCGTCGCGCTGCGGTTCCTGCAGGGCGCAACCTCGGGGACGATCGCGGCGGCGACCGCGCTCGTCGCGAGCGAGACGCCGCGCCGTCAGGTGCCGATGGCGCTCGGGGTGCTCGCCTCCGCGATCGCGCTCGGGGAGGCGATCGGGCCGGTCGCGGGCGGCCTGACGACTGCGTTCCTCGGTTTCCGCCCCGTCTTTCTCGGCACGACCGCGCTGCTCCTGCTCGCGGTCCTGCCGGTCGCGTTCTTCGTCCGCGAGTCTCCGCGGCTCCCGGCCCTGACGACGGCATCCGCCGCAGAGCGGGTCGGAATCCGCTCGCTCGGCCGCCCGCTGCTGCTCGCGCTGGCGGTGCTCGTCGTCGCCCAGACGCTCGTCCAGTTCGCGTATGTCGGATCGCAGCAGATGGTCGCGCTCCGCCTGCTCCTCGTCGTCCCGCAAGCGCCGAACCTCGCGACCGGCGTCGCGTTCGGGTGCGCCGGCGTCGCGACCGCAACCGCTGCGAGTCAGTACGGGCGCCTGACGCGGCGATTCGGCTTTCAGCGTTTTGCCGCGGTCGGCGCGGTGCTGTTCTGCGGCGGCATCGCGCTCGCCGCGCTGGCCCCGTCGATCGGCCTGCTCGTCGTCGGCGTCGCCATCTATGGATTCCTGTTCGGCTGTGTCAGCCCGAGCCTCTCGACGATGATCGGTCTGCGGACACCGCGCGCCGTGCAGGCGACCGTCTACGGGATCAGCGCCAGCGCGCTCTCGGTCGGCTTCTCGACGGGGCCCTTCATCGCTGGCCTCGTCGCCGCGGCGTCGAATCCGCAGATCGCGATGCTCGTGGGAGCTAGCGCGGCCCTCCTCCTCGCCGCCCTCCTCTGGTTCGGCGTCCGCGAGCCGGACAGCCCCGCGAGCCCGGGCCCGGCCGTGCCCGCGAAGCCGTCCGTGGCCCGCTCCGAAAGCGATCCCTCGCCGTCGGCCTGAACGCCCTCAGACGGCGGCGCGCTCCGGTGCGAGGAGACCGATGATCGCGCGCAGGAACACCGGCAGGTCGGCCGGGCGCCGTGATGTGATGATGTTGCGGTCGACGACGACCGGCTCGTCGACGTAGTCCGCCCCGGCCGCGACCATGTCGTCCTTGATCGAGAAGAACCCGGTCGCCCGCCGTCCGCGCAGCAGGCCGGCCGAGACGAGCATCCAGGGCGCGTGGCAGATTGCCGCGACCGGTTTGCCGGCGGCACCCGCGTCGCGGACGAACGCGACCATCTCCGGCGAGCGACGCATGTGGTCAGGCGAGTAGCCGCCCGGGATCACGACCGCGTCGAAGTCCTCGACGCGCGCATCCTTCGCGGCGAGATCGGCCTTGACCGGGTAGCCGTGCTTGCTCTCGAAGACGTCCTTGCGGCCGCTGCCGACGATCCGCACCTCGGCGCCCGCCTCCTGCAGCCGGTAGTACGGGTACCACAGCTCGGGATCCTCGTAGAGGTCCTCGGCGAGGACGGCAACGCGGCGTCCTTCCAGCTCCATCGGAATCACCTCCCAGCAGACGGCAGCGGCACCCCGCGGCGCCGCCGATGGACGGAACCGTTGGGATGTTACGCGCGGCCGGGCTGGCAGCCGGCTGCGCCGGCCGCCGCCGCAAGGCCCGACGAAAAAAGTCGCGCGGGATGTCGATCTCGCCACCGGTCGTGCGACGCCTTAACAGATCCCGGCTCACCACAGGATGGAGGTTCACGACGATGGCGACGATGGTTACGATCCGACCGGCTCCCCGCACCCGCAACCGCGCGCTCCCGATCGCGATCACGGCACTGGTGGCGGCGACCGCGCTGACCCACCTCTTCATGGGCGTGATGTTTGCGAGCATCGCGACCCAGCCGGCGGCGGCGGCGGCGATGAGCGGCGAGGTCGCGGTGCTCGCCTTCATGGTCCTGTTCAGTCTGAACGCCGCCGGCTACGCGATCCTCAACGTCGCCCACTACCTGCCCGCGCTGCGTCGCATCCGCCGCCTGACCCGCTTCGCGCTGATCGGCTTCGCCGCGCTCACCATCGTGGCCTACTTCGCCGCCGCCCAGGGCAACTTCCTGAGCGCCTTCGGCCTCGCCGACAAGGCGATCGAGGTCGCGCTGATCGCGCTGCTCGTGATCGAGGATCGGCGCCGGCGCTGAGCGACTCGGCTCGGCCGGGGTCGCCCGCCAGGGCAAGCGTCGCAGGAGGAGTGCCAACCCCACCCGCTCCTGCGACGCTTCGGCACTCCGCAATCGCGTACACCCCGTCGCCGCTCAGGAGGGCCCAGATGACCAGCGAATCCGTCAGCGCGACGATCACGATCAAGGCTCGGGCCGAGGCAATCTTCTTGGTCCTCACCGACCCGTCGACGCACCCCGCCATCGACGGGACGGGCCGGGTCCTCGAGGCCCTCGACCGGGAACGGCTGACCGCCTCGGGCCAGATCTTCCGGATGGCGATGTACCACGAGAACCACTGGAACCCGGACCGGCGGTACCAGATGGCAAATCGCGTCCGCGCGTTCGACGCGCCGCATGCGATCTCGTGGGAGCCAGGCCAGGAGTCGGACGACGGCAGCCTGCAGTTCGGCGGCTGGGTATGGCGCTACGATCTCACCCCGGTCGACCCGTCCACGACGGAGGTCACCCTCTCCTACGACTGGTCGGCGGTGCCTGAGGTGGTCCGCCGCCGCCAGATCTCGTGGCCGCCATTCCCCCCGGCCCACCTGGACGACTCCCTCGCCCACCTCGCCGGCCTCGTCACCGCCTGAGCGGCGGGGAGGAGGACGAGACCAGGTCGGACGGTTCGTGCTCACTTCCCGGCCCACGACGCAACCGGCCGCCCTCTCGGCTCCTGGGCTGTCCCAGCTGCCGCCAACGCGACGCGACTCGGCGCCAGGCACTCGCGGTTCGACTGCCTGGCGCAGGGCCCTACGACCGCTCCCCGCCGTCCGACCTGGGCTCGCCGAAGCGGTAACCGCGACTCCCGGCGGTGACGATGATCCGCGGCGTCGACGGCTCGGCCTCGAGCTTGCGCCGCAGCCGCTGCACGAACGTCCGCAGGTAGTTGCGCTCGTCCGCATAGCCGGGACCCCAGACATGCTGCAGCAGGGTGCGATGCGACATCACCTCGCCCGCGTGCGCCGCGAGCTCGGCCAGCAGCCCGTACTCGGTCGGGCTGAGGCGCACCTCTTCCTCGTCGCGGAAGACGGTGTGCGCGCCGAGGTCGACCGTGACGCCGCCGGCGCGCACGGTTCGCGGGGGCCGCTGCGGTGGGCGCACGCGCCGGAGCACGGCGCGCAGCCGGGCCAGCAGCTCATCGGTCCCGAACGGCTTGGCGAGATAGTCGTCGGCGCCCAAATCGAGCGCCCGCACCTTGTCC
>JBAPVZ010000640.1:0-4017 GCA_049283435.1 Candidatus Dormiibacterota bacterium | reverse complement strand
CCTCTACGCTGAGCCGGTGTTGAGCGACGATCGAACGAGCGCTGCCCTGGCCTCCGTGCTCTCCGATTCGGTCCGGGAAGGGGCGTTCCCCGGCGCGACGCTGCTCGTCAGCGTCCGTCGACGTCTGGTCGCCGCCGCGGCCGCCGGCCGCCTGCGGGGGGAGCCGGACGCGGCACCGGTGCGGCTGGATACGCGCTACGACCTGGCCTCGGTGACGAAGCCGTTCGTGTCGGTCGCGGTCGCGCAATTGATCGAGCAGGGAGCGCTCGCGCTGGACGATCCGGCGAGCCGGCACCTTCCCGAGCTGCCGCCGAACAAGGCCGCGATCACGATCCGCCAGCTGCTCGCGCACACGGGTGGTCTGCCAGGCGGTCAGGAGCTGCAGGGAATCCACACCGAGCGCGCGCCGCTGCGCCGGGCGATCCTCGACGTCGCGCTGCTCTCGCCGCCCGGGACGCGGGTCGCCTACTCGAGCCTCGGCTACCTCTACCTGGGCTGGATCGTCGAGCGCCTCAGCGGCACCTCGCTCGATCGGCACCTCGCGAAAGCGGTGTTCGAGCCCTGCGGTCTTACGTCGACCGGGTTCGAGCCGCTCGGCAGGGTGCAGCCGGACGCGGCGGCGACCGAGCGGCTCGCCGACGGTCGCGTCGTGCAGGGGTGGGTCCACGACGAGAAGGCGCAGATCCTGGGCGGCATCACCGGGCATGCGGGTCTCTTTGCGCCGGTCGCCGACGTGCTGCGGTTCGGCGAGGCGGTGTCGGCGGGGGAGGAGCTCGGACTCGGGGCGTCGCGGCGCCTGCTGTTCGGGGATCTGACCGGTAGCCTCGATCCCCAGCGCTCCGCCGCGTTCATCGTCGACGATCCGTTGTTCGCGACGTTCGACGCGACCGGCTTCTCGCACACCGGATTCACGGGGACGAGCCTGTGTCTGGTCCCGGCCCGCGGGCTCGTCGTCGCGCTGCTCACGAATCGCGTCCATCCGACCCGCGAGAACGAGCGCATCGGCCCGGCGCGGACGCGCTTGCACCGAGCGGTGCACGAGGCCCTCCGAGCGTCCGCGCCCGACCGACGTTGACGCCAGGCGGCACGCTGCCGCACGATCGGCCCATCCCGACGCTCGAATACCCTCCTTCGTGCGTCTTCGCTCGCTTCGCGCGGTCCGGTGCGTGACATTCGTTCGGCCGCGCGGCGGCAGGTCGTGGGGCAACCCCAGTCGGGCTGCGACTGCGGTGCAGGTTCGAGCGTCAGGCGAACTCGTCACCGACCTCCCTAGCTGCGACTCAGTCCTGTTAGTTTAATCGGACCGGAGCCGCCCGGGGACCGTGCCGCGGGGTGGAGCCACGCCCCGGCGAGGGGAGCAGAGGAGCACCGAGAGGAGGAAGATGTCGCAGCTCACGCGGTCGGTGGCGGGGGCGTTCGATCGCGCCGAGTGGCGGCGTCTCGGCGGCTGCTACGCGGTGGTGCTCACGCTGCACATCCTCGGCTGGGGAATCCTGCTCGGGTATGGTGCCGGCAACCCCGCCTTCCTCGGCCTCGGCGTCCTCGCCTACACCTTCGGACTGCGCCACGCGTTCGATGCCGACCACATCGCTGCCATCGACAACGTGACCCGCAAGCTGCAGCAGCAGGGTCGGCGCCCGGTCGGCCAGGGCCTCTCCTTCTCGCTCGGCCATTCGACCGTCGTCTTCGTCGTCGCGCTGCTGCTCGCGTTCGCCGTCCGTGGGGTCCTCGCGAGCGTGATCGGCACCGCGGGCGTGCTGCACGGGCTCGGGGGCATCGTCGGCACCTCGGTGTCCGGCGGCTTTTTGCTCGCGATCGGCCTGCTCAACCTCCTCGTGCTCCTCGACCTGCTGCGCGCGATGCGCCGTCTGCGCGCGGGAGAGGGGACGGCCGGAGTCGATGCGCTCGCCGGTGGTCTGTACACGCGCCTCTTCGGACGGCTCTTCCGCCTGGTCGACCGCTCCTGGCACCTGTACCCGATCGGCGTGCTGTTCGGCCTCGGATTCGACACCGCGACCGAGGTTGCCCTGCTCGGCATCTCGGCCGGGGTCGCCGCGAAGGGGCTGCCGGTGCTCGCCGTCGTCTCGCTGCCCCTGTTGTTCGCGGCCGGCATGTCGCTGATGGACACGACCGACGGCGCGTTCATGACGCAGGCCTATGGCTGGGCGTTCTCGAACCCGATCCGCAAGATCTTCTACAACCTCACCGTGACCTCGCTCTCCGTTTTCGTCGCGCTGTTCGTCGGACTGGTCGAGGTCGCCCAGCTGGTCGCGCGCACCGCCGGGCTGCGGGGCGGCGTCTGGGCTGCGCTCGGTGGGCTCGACTTCGAGCGGCTCGGACTCGTGATCGTCGGCGCGTTCCTCCTCGTCTGGGTCGCCGCCGTGACGATCTTCAAGCTGGCGAGGATCGAGCAGCGGTGGAGCACACTACCCTGATGCGACGCCCGCCTCGCGAAAGCGCAGCGGCGGGCCCCCATCTCGGCCCCGGGATGCGCCGGACCCGGCAGCGGCAGATCGTCTGGGAGGTGCTTGCCGAGCAGCGCCAGCACCTGACCGCGGACGAGATCTTCGGTCGCGTGCGTCGCGTGGAGCCGCGGATCGCGCGGAGCACCGTCTACCGCGCACTGGAGGCGATGGAGGTATCCGGCGACGTGCTCGCTGCGCACCTCGGTGGCGCCTCGGTGCGCTACGAGGTCGCCGAGCGGCCCCATCACCACGCGATCTGTCAGCTGTGCGGGCGCGTCGAGCATCTGAACGAGCAGCTGGTGCATGCCATGGAGCACGACGTCCAGCGGGCCATCGGGTTCACGCCCGTCCGCACCGAGCTGACGATCGTCGGCGTGTGCGCCGCCTGTGCCCGCGCCGCCTCTCCCGCCGGGCGCCACACCCCACTGCAGGGCTCTGGGTAGTGATCGGCACGCGGCGACCGGGACGTCGGGGCGACTACGGCGTCGACGGCTCGTTCGGCCGCGTCCCGGCCCCGCTGCAGGCGGCGGGCATCGTCGGCGCGATCGCGGGCGCCGGCGTGTACGGGGCGCTGAGTCTGGCGCGGGGCCGCCGGGTGCGTGGTGCTCTCGCGAGCACGGCCGCGGCCGCGTTGTTCGGGGTCCAGGCCTGCTACCTGTACACGACGCGAGCGGGCAAGTTCGGCGTCTGGGCCGAGCTGCTCGACGGACTCGGCCTGCGCGGCGGCGAGCGCGTCCTGGACCTCGGCTGCGGCCGCGGTGCGGTGCTCAATGCCGCGGCGGCGCGGGTTCCGCAGGGTCGGGCGGTCGGCGTCGACCTGTGGCACGCCGATCAATCGGGCAACTCTCCGGAGGCAACCCGACGCAACGCACGGCTGGAGGGAGTCGCCGACCTGGTCGACGTCCTGACCGCCGACATGACGAGGCTGCCGTTCCCCGACCGCAGCTTCGACCTCGTCGTGAGCAATCTCGCGATCCACAACCTTCCCAGCGCAGAGGGACGGCGCGCGGCGATCGAGGAGGCGGTCCGCGTGCTGCGAGCGGGCGGGCGGCTCGTGCTCGTCGACCTCTGGTTCACCAGCCAGCACGCGGTCCGCTGCCGGGAGCTCGGGCTGTCCCAGGTGCGGCGATGGGACGTCGGCTGGCGGATGTGGCTGGGCGGACCGTGGTTCCCGGCGCACGCCGTCGCCGGCCGGCGCGCGACCTGAGCCGCGGCGCTCCCCGGGTCGCGACCGGCGGGCGATCGCTGCGGGCGGCGACGCCGACTCACCGAAACGGGCGGCGATAGCCCGAACGAATGACCCGGAGCGGCCAGGCCCCTGGCAACGCGCGTCGTGTAGCGACGCTCCGCCTGCACCTGGCCCGGTGTTGTGCTGAGGCGGATCGCCGCCGCTCCCCGAGGCCCGGGGCGCACCCACTTGCACTCGCTTTCGAAATCGTGTAATTATGTAATTCATGCAACAGAACGAGACGATCACTGGATGGTTCGGCGGGCGGCTGCCCGACGATTGGTACCTCGCACCGGCGTCGGTCGAGTCGGACGGCGACGAGAT
>JBAPVZ010000639.1:0-5462 GCA_049283435.1 Candidatus Dormiibacterota bacterium | reverse complement strand
CGCACCTCACGGCTCCGGTTCGGTCACCACGGCGCCAACCATCCGGTGCGGGATCAGGTGAGCGGCGACATCCACATCACGAGCCAGAACCACGAGTTCCAGGTCGACGCCGGCAGCATCCCGGCGGACAGCGGCTTCTTCGTCAGCCAGGTCAACGTGCACGACGGCTCCGTCGAGGGCCTCGCCCACCCGACCCGGCCGGTCTTCAGCGTCCAGTACCACCCCGAGGGGTGCCCGGGCCCGACCGACAACCAGTACGTGTTCGACCGCTTCGTCACGCTGATGCGGGGCGGTCGTCCGGCCGACCGGGCTCCCGCGACGCCCCCGGAACCGCCGAAGAAGGTGCTCATCATCGGCTCCGGGCCGATCGTGATCGGCCAGGCCGCGGAGTTCGACTACGCCGGCACCCAGGCCTGCAAGTCGCTGCGCGAGGAGGGGATCGAGACGGTCCTTGTCAACTCCAACCCGGCGACGATCATGACCGACGAGAACGTCGCCGACCGCACCTACATCGAGCCGCTGACGGTGGAAGCGGTCGAGCGCGTCATCGAGCGGGAGCGGCCGGACGCGGTGCTGCCGACGCTCGGCGGCCAGACCGGCCTCAACCTCGCGATGGAGCTGCACGCGCAGGGCATCCTCGCCCGCTACGGGGTCCGCTTCCTCGGCGCCGACGCCGACGTGATCCGGAACGCGGAGGATCGGGAGGCGTTCAAGCAGCTGCTGCTCCGCATCGGCGAGCCGGTGCCCCCGTCGCAGGTCTGCAACTCGCTGGAGGAGGCGCGGGCCTTCGAGGAGGAGATCGGGCTGCCGCTCGTCGTGCGCCCGGCCTACACCCTCGGCGGGACCGGCGGCGGGTTCGTGACCGAGCCGGTGGAGTTCGAGCGCATCGTGCAGGGCGGCCTCGAGGCCTCGCCGATCCACCAGGTGCTCGTCGAGCGCTCGCTCTGGGGCTGGAAGGAGCTCGAGTACGAGGTGATGCGCGACAAGGCGGACACCTGCATCACGATCTGCAACATGGAGAACCTGGACCCGATGGGGGTCCACACCGGCGACTCCATCGTCGTCGCGCCGTCGCAGACGCTCACCGATCGCGAGCACCAGATGCTGCGCACGGCGGCCCTGCGCATCATTCGCGCCCTCGGCATCGAGGGCGGGTGCAACATCCAGTTCGCGCTCGACCCCAAGAGCTCGACCTACTTCGTCATCGAGGTCAATCCGCGGGTGTCGCGCTCCTCCGCGCTCGCCTCCAAGGCGACCGGCTACCCGATCGCACGCGTCGCCGCCAAGGTCGCGGTCGGCCGGCGGCTGGACCAGGTGCTGAACCAGGTGACGGGCCGCACGCGCGCCGCGTTCGAGCCCGCGCTCGACTACTGCGTCGTCAAGATCCCGCGGTTCCCGTTCGACAAGTTCCCGAGCGCCGATCGCAACCTGGGGACGCAGATGGCGTCGACCGGCGAGACGATGGCGATCGAGCGCACGTTCGAGGCGGCGATGGCGAAGGCGCTGCGCTCGCTGGAGCAGCGGCGGCCGAAACCGGACGAGCTCGACGATCCGAAGCTCATCGAGCAGCCGAACGACCGCCGGCTGTTCGCGCTGCTGGAGTGGCTCGCGCGGGGGACGAGCCCCGAGGAGCTGGCCCGGCGCTCCGGCATCGACCGCTGGTTCCTCGACCGGCTGGACGGCGTCACCGACGAGCTGACGCCGGAGGCGATCGCCCGGCCGATCACGTACAAGCTCGTCGACACCTGCGCCGGCGAGTTCGAGGCGGAGACGCCCTACTACTACTCGTGCCACGAGGAGGAGTCGGAAGCGGCGCCCGAGGCGGGGCAGTCGGCGCTCGTCATCGGCTCCGGGCCGATCCGGATCGGGCAGGGGATCGAGTTCGACTACTGCTCCGTGCACGCGGCCTGGGCGCTGCGCGACGCCGGGGTGCGGGCGGTGATGGCGAACTCGAACCCGGAGACGGTCTCGACCGACTTCGACACCTCCGACCGCCTCTACTTCGAACCGCTCGACCTGCCGAGCGTGGAGGCGATCGCGCGACAGGAGGCGGTCCTGGGCGCAGTCGTCCAGTTCGGCGGCCAGACCGCCGTCAACCTCGCCGATCCGCTCGGACAGCGCGGCATCGGGGTCCTCGGCTCCTCGGTCGAGGCGATCGATCTGGCGGAGGACCGGCGCCGCTTCGCTCGGGAGCTGGAGGCGCTCCAGATCGCGCAGCCGATCGGCGACACGACGACGTCCGCGGACGAGGCGCTCGCGATCGCGGACCGGGTCGGCTATCCGGTGCTCGTGCGGCCCTCCTACGTGCTCGGCGGGCGGGCGATGGAGATCGTGCGCGACGCGACCGAGCTGCGCCGCTACATGCACTGGGCCTCGGCGGCGCTGCCGACCGAGGGCGGCCCGAACGGCACCGGCGTGCGGGGCACCGTGCTCGTCGACAAATACCTGCTGGGCACCGAGGTCGAGGTCGACGCGATCACGGACGGCGAGACGGTCGTCGTCCCCGGCATCATGCAGCACGTCGAGCGGGCGGGCGTGCACTCGGGCGACTCCTACGCGGTCTACCCGGCGCCCGACCTGAGTGACGCGCAGCGCGAGCAGGTGATCGAGAACACGGTCCGCATCGCACGGCGACTCGGGCTGAAGGGCCTCGTCAACGTCCAGTACGTCGTCCATCGCGGCCGCGTCTACGTCCTGGAGGTGAATCCACGGGCGTCGCGGACGGTGCCGATGCTGTCCAAGGTGACCGGGGTGCCGATGGTCCGGCTGGCGACCCAGGTCATGCTCGGCCAGCGGCTCTGCGATCTCGGGTACACGACCGGGCTCGTTCCGGCGCGGCCGCTGGTCGCGGTGAAGGCACCGGTCTTCTCGATGAGCAAGCTGCCGTCGGTCGACTCCTACCTGGGGCCGGAGATGAAGTCGACCGGTGAAGTGATGGGCGTCGACGTGACGCTGCCGGCGGCGCTGCGCAAGGCGTTCGCGGCGGCCGGCATGTCGGTGCGACCGGGGGCGGGCGCGCTGCTCACGATCGCGGATGCTGACAAGCCGGAGATGTTCGCGATCGCGGCCTGGCTGACCCAGCTCGGCTGCCCGCTGCTCGCCACCGAGGGCACGGCGGCCGCCCTACGCCTGGGCGGTTTCTCCCCCCGCGTCGTCAACAAGATCGGGGAGGGGTCGCCGAACGTCGTCGATGCGATCACGGAGGGCTCGGTCGGGCTCGTCGTCAACACGATGTCGAACATCGCGCGGCCGGCCAACGGGAACGGTGCCAATCTGCCGCCCCTCCGCGACGGATTCGAGATCCGGCGCGCCGCCGTCGTGCGGCGCATCCCCTGCCTCACCTCGCTGGACACCGCCTCCGCCCTGCTCGCGGCGACCGCGATGAGCGACGGCGAACTGCAGGTGCGGACGATCACGGAGTGGCGGGAGGGCTAGCGTTGGTCGAGCTGGTCACGCCGCTGCTCAGCGCGCGGCAGGTCGCGCGGCGGATGTGGGTGCTGCGGTTCCGGGCGCCGGAGATCGCGGGCGAGGTGCGCGGCGGCCAGTTCGTCAATCTGCTGCTGCGGCCGGGCCCGCTGCTGCGACGGCCGTTCTCGGTCTGGAGGGGGGAGGACGGCGCGGTCGAGGTGCTGCTGGACGGGGTCGGCGCCGGCACGCGGCAGCTGCTGGACCTGCGAGAAGGGGACACCGTGCGCATGCTCGGGCCCCTCGGCAACGGGTACGCGCTCGACCCCGGGGCGCGCTCGGTCGCGCTGGTGAGCGGCGGTCTCGGCGTCGCCCCGATGGCGCTGACCGCTCGCGATGCGCGGTCGCTCGGGCTCGCCGTGCACTGGGTGCACGGAGCGCGCTCGGCTGGCGATCTGTGCTCGGAGTGGGCCGGCGACGAGGTGCGGTGGGCGACCGACGACGGCACGCGGGGGCATCACGGGACCGCGCTCGATGCCGTCCCCGAGGGGGCCGGCCAGGTGCTCTGCTGCGGGCCGAACGCGATGCTCGCGGCGGCCGCGTCGCGCTGGCCCAACGCGCAGGTCGCCGTCGAGACGTACATGGGCTGCGGCACCGGCGTCTGCCTGGGCTGCGCGGTGCCGCGCATTGACGGCACCTACGACCGCGCCTGCACGGAGGGCCCGATCTACCCAGCCGGCTCGATCCGCTGGCCGGAGCTGCCGGGCCGGCTCCAGTACGAGGCGCCGGCGTCGTGAGCCTGCGACCGCACGTCGGCGGCGTGCAGCTCGCGAGTCCCGTGCTCGCCGCCTCGGGAACGTTCGGCTACGGGCTCGACGTCCCCCTGCTCGACCGCGGGCGGCTCGGCGGCATCGTCTCCAAGGGCATCTTCCTCGCCCCGCGGCCGGGCACGCCGCCGAACCGGATCGTCGAGACGCCGTCGGGGATGCTCAACGCGATCGGCCTCCAGGGCCCGGGCGTCGACGCGCTGATCCGCGACTATGCGCCGACCTGGGCGACCTGGCCGATGCCGGTGCTCGTCAACGTCAACGGCGAGACGGTCGAGGAGTACGGCGAGCTGGCCGCGCGGCTGGACGGCGTGCCGGGTGTCGCCGGCCTCGAGATCAACATCAGCTGCCCCAACGTCCGCGAGGGCGGCATGCTGTTCGGCAAGGACGCGCACATGGCCGCCCTCGTCGTCGCCGCGACGCGATCCCGGACCCGGCTGCCGGTGTGGGTGAAGCTGACGCCGAACGTCACCGACATCGCGGAGATCGCGCGCGCGTGCGAGGCGGCGGGCGCCGACGCGATCAGCGCGATCAACACGTTCGTCGGCATGTCGATCGACCTGGCGACCGGCCGTCCGCGCCTCGCGTTCGGCACCGGTGGGCTCTCCGGGCCGGCGATCCGGCCGCTCGCCGTCCTGCTCGCGCACCAGGCGGCGAGCACGGTGCGGATCCCGGTCGTCGGGGTGGGCGGGATCGCGACCGCGGGGGACGCGCTCGAGTTCCTGATCGCGGGGTGCGCAGCGGTGCAGGTGGGGACGGCGACGTTTGTCGACCCGACCGCGATCGCGACCGTTGCCGAGGGCATCGAGCGCCATCTCGCGACGAAGGGCTATCCCGACCTCGACGCGCTGCCGCGGCTGGTCGAGCACGCCGGGGTGACGCACCGCGGCAACTGAGCCACGGAGACCCGGCCCAGGCGAGACCTGGATCGTCGCCCACAGCCTCACGTTGAGGTGCCACGGCGGGAGGTCAGCTGGACCGCGCCTGCCGCGGTGCGGAGGCGCGTTGACGGCGTGCGACGGGACCGCCCGAGCGCACCTCCCAGCCGGTCGGATCGCTGACGGGTGCCCTGCACAGCCGAGGCGGATCTGCGACGGTTGTGTGGGCACGTCGGCACGATGGCAATGCCTGTGACCCTCCGCACGCGCCTTGATAGTGAGCGTACCTGAGCCAAGGGACTGCACCGTGTTGGGTTGCCTCAGTCAACACCCACCCGTGCGAGGCCCACGC
>JBAPVZ010000638.1:0-1877 GCA_049283435.1 Candidatus Dormiibacterota bacterium | reverse complement strand
GTCGAGAGGCCGGGCGCGAACGATCGCGGCAGATATCACTATTCCGGTGGCGCGCCCGCGCCGGAGACGATCGCAGCGCTCGACCCGCTGTACGACGCCGTGCGGGGGCGGGGAGCGCTGACGATCGCGATCGGCGATCGCGGCAACGAGCTGGGCATGGGCGCGATCGCGGACGCGGTCCGCGCTGAGACCCCGGCCGGCGCCAACTGCGGCTGCGGGTGCGGTGGCGGCACCGCCTGCCCCCGGGCCGCTGACTGGACGGTCGTCGCATCGACCTCGGACTGGGGCGCCTACGCGATCGCCGCGGCGCTCGCGCACCTGCAGCACGATCCGGCGGTGCTGATCGATGGTGCCGCCTACCGACGGGTACTGCACCGCGCCGTGGAGGCAGGCGCGATCGACGGCCCTACGAAATACGCCACGCCCTGGATCGACGGCGTCGACGAGGACACCAACGCCCATCTGCTCGAGCTGCTGCGGGGCGCGGTTGCGTATCCGAACCGCGAGGCCCGGCCACGCAACCGGCTCTACCGCGCTCGACCCCTGCTCAGCACTGGAGACCAATCCCGATGAATCTGACCCCGATCTTCGAGCACCTGGACGCGAACCGCGAGGAGACCATCGAGACGCTGCGCACGTACGTCGGCCAGCCGAGCGTCAGCGTCGGCGACGGCGCCGGGATGCGCGAGTGCGCGGAGCTCGTCGCCGGCCACTACCGAGCGGCCGGGTGCCAGGAGGTGGAGGTCATCGAGACGGAGACGTTCCCCGGCGTCTGGGCCTATTACGACGCCGGCGCCCCGACGACGCTGCTCGTCTACAACATGTATGACGTGCGCAGCGTCGGCGATCCCTCGCGCTGGCAGCACGAGCCGTTCGCGGCGACGATCGAGCCCCGCGGCGCGATGCCCGCCGTGCTCTACGGCCGTGGCGCGCACGTGCCGAAGGGACCGGCGATCGCGTTCATCTCCGCCGTGCGGGCGATCAGCGAGACGACGGGAACGCTCCCCGTCAATCTCGCGTTCCTTGCCGAAGGCGACGAGATCCTGGGCAGCGAGTCGTTCCCCGGTCTCATGGCGCGCTACCGGGACCGCGTCGCGAAGGCGGACGGCTGGATCTACTTTCGCGCCTCGCAGAACGAGAGCCGCGCCATGCCGATCTCACTCGGATACAAAACGTTCATCACGTTCGAGCTCCGTGCGACCGGTGCCGCCTGGGGGAGGGGGCCGGTGACCGCCGCCGCCCACACCGCCACGGGACCGATCGTCGACAATCCCGCGGTGCGGCTCGTTCAGGCGTTGGCGACTCTGTTCAACCCCGACGGGACGGTCGCGATCGAGGGCTGGGCCCCGACGTTCGCATCGCTCAAGGTGCCCGACGACGACCGTGCGCTCGTCGACGGGCTGCTCGAGCGCTTCCGTGGCAAAACCTGGAGCGACGTCATCCCGGGGCTGGCGGGCACCGGCGTCACGACCTACGCGGGCGACGCCACGGGTGACGACGTGCTGGTGCGCTATATCTACGGCTCGCAGCTGAACCTGCAGGGGATCTATGCGGGCTACACGGGGCCCGGAACGCGCACCTACACGATTCCGGAGCGGGCGACGGCGCGGTTCGACACCCGCCTCGTCACGACCGCGTCGCCGGCCGAGCTGATGAAGCTTTTGCGGGACCATCTCGACGCGCACGGCTTCGCGGACCTGGAGATTGACCTGAAAAGCGCCTACCCGGGCTCGCAGACGCTCGCCACGACTCCGCTCGCGGAGTCGTTCCTGCGTGCGGTCAGAAAGGCCGGGGCGGATCCCGTGGTCTGGCCCCGACAGGGATACGGAGGGCCGTGGTCCGGCTTCGCGACCGAATTCGGGCGACCGGTCGTGCAC
>JBAPVZ010000637.1:0-3191 GCA_049283435.1 Candidatus Dormiibacterota bacterium | reverse complement strand
ACCCGGAATCTGACCGGCCTGCCGGCCCGGCGGCGGGGACGCCGGTGGCTCCCGTTCGCCCGCCCGCTACCCCCGGTGTGCCCTGGAGGCCGCCAGCTCGCGCTCGAAGGCGGGGGGCGGCCCGGTGTGATAGTTGAGCGATGCCCGGCGCCGTTCGGTTCGACGCGCGCGCAAAGCGCCGGCCCGCGCCCCGGCAGGAGGCAGCCGTGGGAGCCCGGCCACGGTGGTGAGCGGCGGGCCGAGCGAGCAACCCGCCGGCAGCGACCGCCGGCGCCGCGGCCTGCTGCTCCTCACCTGCTGTCTGGCACTGTTCATCAGCACGCTCGACAACACGGTCGCGAACGTCGCGCTGCCGAGCATCGGCCGCGAGCTCCACGCAGGGACGTCTGCCCTGCAGTGGGTCATCGACGCGTACGTCGTCGTCCGCGGCTGCCTGCTGCTGAGCGCGGGTGCGCTCGGCGACCGCTTCGGGCGCCGGAGACTGTTCCAGTCCGGGCTCGTCGTCTTCGGCATCGGCTCGTTGCTGTGCAGCGTCGCGCCGACCGTCGAGGTGCTGATCGCGGCGCGCGTCGTGCAGGCGCTCGGCGGGTGCTTCCTCGTCCCCAGCAGCCTGGCGCTGATCACCGAGGCCTACCCGAATCGGCGAGCCCGCGCGCAGGCGATCGGCATCTGGAGCGCGACGACCGGCATCAGCACCGGGCTCGGGCCGCCCGTCGGCGGCCTCCTCGTCCAGTACCTGGGCTGGCGCAGCGTCTTCTGGATCAACCCGCCCATCGTCCTCGTCGCGATCCTCCTCGCCGCCCGTTACGCGCCGGCCTCCAAGCAGACGGCGTGGCGGCGTCTGGACCTGCCCGGCCAGGTGCTGGTGTTCGTCGTGCTGATCTCCCTGACGTCCGGCTTCATCGAGTCCTCGAGCGGGCAGTGGACGTCGCCCCTGGTGCTGACGCTGTTCGGCATCGCCGCGGTGTCGCTCGGCGCGTTCGTGCTCGTCGAGACCCGCACGCGCGACGCGCTGCTCGAGCCTCATCTCTTCCGCAACGCGCCGTTCAGTGGCGCGGCGCTGATCGCCACGCTGTACTTCGTCATCTACACCGGATTCCTCTTCGTGAACACGCTGTTCCTGCAGGAGATCCGCGGGTTCTCGCCACTGACCGCGGGGCTGCTGGTGATGCCGACGACGATCGGGACCGTCTTCCTCGCCCCGCTCTCGGGACGACTCGTGGCGACGCGTGGGCCGCGGCTGCCGGTGACGATCGCCGGCTGCACGATCCTGGCCGGCTGCCTGCTCCTCTCGGGCATCGCTCGCACGGCGCCGATCTGGCAGCTCGTCGCCGCCTACGCGCTCATCGGCTCGGGCAGCGGACTCGTCAACGCGCCCATCACGAACGCCGCCGTCTCCGGCCTGCCGGCGAGCCGAGCGGGCGTCGCCGGCGCCGTGACGAGCACGTTCCGGCAGGTCGGGAGCGCGCTCGGCGTCGCCCTGCTCGGCTCGCTGACGTTCTCGGGATTCCTGAGCGCGCTGCCGCAGCACGTCGATCGCCTGCACATTTCCGGCGCGGCCGCACAGCGGGTCGTCGACGAGGGCCGGAGCGCGAGCCAGAGCGGCGGACTGGCTGCGATGCACGGGACGACGCCGGCGGTGGCCGGCGCGATCGGCGACGCGTTCGTCGCCGGGCTCCACGAGGCGTACCTGGTCGCCGCCGGGTGCGCCGTGCTCGTGATCATCACCGCGCTGACCCTGTTCCGACCGCGCCCACCCGCGCAACCGCAGCCGGCACGGCCACCCGAGCACGCGCCCGAGGGGTCCCGGTAGGGCGGCGCGACGTCAGCGCAGCTCGACGGTTCCCTGCGGCGTCCGCAGCCGCGCGACGAGTGCCGCCGCCGGCCCCTCGCGCACGGCGACGGATGCCTCCAGCGCCGACAGCGCGCGCCGGATCGCTCCAGCCGCAGGATGCTCGATCGAGAGCTCTTTCAGCACGACCCCCGCCGGCGCCGTGACCGACGGGTGCTCGCTCGTGCCCCAGTCGATCAGGAACGGCACCACCAGCTCGCCGCCGGCACCACCGCGCGTCAGGCGCCATCGGAGCCGGCTCTTGTCCTGCCGCAGGCGGCTCATGTCCTCGACCGGCCCCGGGTCGTAGCCGGCCGCCCTGGCCCGTCCGACGAGCTCGTCGATGTCCGGCGCAGTCAGCGCCCAGGCGACCAGGCGCGCCCGCCTCGAGGCGTCCAGACCGAACGGCCGCGGTCCGCTCGGGCCTCCCTGCGTCGGGTCCGGCGCGATGATCTCGAGGTAGGTGCCGTCGCCGAGCCCGAGCAGCGCGTTGTGCGTCCCTCGTCCTTCGTGCCGGCCCCCGGCCACCGCTCGCACCCCCAGGCGCGCGGCCAGGTCGGCGACGCCCTCCTCCAGGTCGGGGACGCCGTAGACGAGGTGGTCGATGTGCATCTGCCCAGCATGCGTGACGGCCGGGGCGCGTGCCCCGCTACGACGATCTGCTCGGCAGCGGCCGCCGCCCGCCGAACACGCCGGTCGCGCTGCGGGTCACCGAGATCGGCACCGACGGCGTGCCGAGCACGAGCGGCAGCGGGACGTTCTCCTGCGCCGTCACCGTGATGTGGTCGCCGGCAACGGTGCAAGTGACCTGCAGGCCGGGGGTCTGGTTCGCCGCGGTCTCGCACTGCCGCTGCGCCTGGCTCTGGATCAGCGACCGCGTCCCCTTCGTGTAGTAGGTGTGGGTGTCGACGGCCGCCGCCCCCGCCTGCGCGCCGAGCCCGGCGGCGAGCGCCGCCTGGTCGTACCGGTCGAGCACCGCCGCCAGGTTCACGACCACGCCGAGCAGGGTGACCAGAACGAGAGCGAGCACGAGCGCGAACATGACGAGCGTCTGCCCGGAGCGAGCCGCGCGGCCGCAGCTCATGGCGACCCCTGCGAGCGGTAGGGCGAGAGGTAAGCGGTCGAGGTCCGGGTCACCCCGAAAGGGGGCGAGATCGCCGCGAACGGCGTCTCGCCGAGCTGCAGCGTCGCCTGGCCGGTACAGGTGACGGCGGACCCGGCCGCGAACGTCCCCTGGCAGACGATGGAGGCATCGCCGAGCAGCGAGAAGTGCTCGACGGTGTGCGTGAACGTCTCCGACGCGTAGTCCCGGCCCACCGACGGCTCACCCGCCGGTGCCGTCGCCGCGCTCGACGTCGCG
>JBAPVZ010000636.1:0-4469 GCA_049283435.1 Candidatus Dormiibacterota bacterium | reverse complement strand
TCAGCCGGCCACGCAAGAAACGGGGACGGTGCTCAGGCCGCGATCCTCAGCGCCATGGCGGCGATGACCGGCGCCACGTACACCAGTGGATACGGTATGTGCGCGTACCAGTGCGCCCGGATCACGGTGACGACGGCCCCTGCGAAGTAGAGCACCAGGGCCACCTCGGCCACGACGCCGATGAGCGGCACGAACAGGCCCACCAGCAGGCCTACCGCCCCTGCGGTCTTCGCCGCACCGAGCCAGGGCCACCACGAGCGGGGGACGCCGTAGTCGGACAGGGCGCTCACGACCCACTTCGCATGGGTGAGCACGGCGACGGCTGAGTAGCCGACCCACGCTGCGGCCAGGATGGTGACAACGATGTAAGCGGTGGACATCAGGAATGCTCCTTGTCATGACGGGGTGGTCGTCCCGGCGTCGCAGTTCTCAAACGGCGTCTATCCGGGGGACGAGACAGAGTCCCCGGGTGTGACAGAGCCAGATCAATCAGGACCGCAACCGACCGCAATCCACGCCATCATCGGCCTCGTGACAATCAGGCCAGTGCACGTCTATCTACAACCGACGCTCGCCGACTGGGAGCCCGGCTTCGCGATCGCCGAGATCAATACACAGCGATTCACGCCTGACGCGCCCAAGCGCTACGAGGTGCGGACCGTTGCCGAAACGGCCCAGCCGGTGCGCACGATGGGAGGGCTGACGGTCGTGCCCGACGGTGTGCTCGAGGACCTTCGCCCGGACGCCAGCGCGATGCTGATGCTGATCGGCAGCGGCCGCTGGGACGGGGGAGCGGGTGAGGAGGCGCTCGCGAAGGCGCGGGACTTCCTCGACGCGGGCGTGCCGGTCGCCGCGATCTGTGGCGCGACCTTCGGCTGCGCCCGAGCCGGGCTCCTCAACCACCGCCGGCACACGAGCGCCGCGGTCGAGTACCTGCAAGCGGCGCCCGGGTACACCGGTACTGCTCTGTACGAGGACGTGCCGGCCGTCACCGACGGCAACCTGATCACCGCCGGCCCGGCACATCCGATCGACTACGCACGCGAGGTGCTGGCAGCGCTGGAGGTGTACGAGCCGGCCCGCCTCGACGCCTGGTACGGGCTCTTCAAGACTGGCGAAGCGCACTACTTCGCCCGCCTGCACAGCGCGTGAATCGACTGCCGCCCCGCCGGCCGGATCGGGTGTGGGCCCCCAGAAGGCGTGCTCGCCGGCCGGATCGGGTGAGGGCTTTCAGGGGGCGTACTCGCCGGCCGGCTGGGGTGCGGGCCTTCAGGAGGCGCGCTCGCCGGCCGGATCGGTTGAGGGCTTTCAGGAGGCGTACTCGCCGGCCGGCTGGGGGCGGGCCTTCAGGAGGCGTGCTCGCCGGCCGGAGCGGGGAGACGGGTCTCAGGCAGGCGTGCGCGCCGAGAGCACCCGCTCGATCTCCCGCTTCACCTCGGAGAGTTCCTTGAACTCGCGGTAGACCGATGCGAACCGGATATAGGCGACCTCGTCCAGATCCCGCAACTGCTCCATCACCATGCTGCCGATCTCCTGGCTCGGGATCTCCACCCGGCCGCTCCGACGCAGCTCCGCCTCGATGTCGGCGACGATCAAGTTCAGCCGCTCCGGCGAGATCTCTCGTTTCTCGGTCGCCTTGCGGAGCCCGCCGAACAGCTTCTGGGGATCGAAGTCCTCGCGCCGCCCGTCCTTCTTGGTCACGAAGAACGGGACCGTCTCGATCCGCTCGTAAGTCGTGAACCGCTGCCCGCACTGCAGGCACTCACGGCGCCGTCGAATCGCCTCCCCGATCTCCGAATCACGGGAATCGACGACCTTCAGCTCATGGTGGCCGCAGTACGGACAGCGCATCTCGACAACTCAGCGTACGGGGAACGTGGGAATCAGAAACGGTTGCGCAAGAACGCCGGAATGTCCAGATCGTCCTGCCCGGGCGTCGACTCCGCCGGGCGCCGCGCACCGTACTCGATCGACGTCGACTCGCTCTCGCGGACCGTCGGCTCCGGCCGTGCCGGGGCGGTTTGCCGCACCTCCGCCTGCGGATGCGCCTCGGCCTGGGGGCGCCCCTGCTGCGACTGCGCCTGCTTGCGCACCTGGTCGAAGCCCGTCGCGACGACCGTGATCTTGACCTCGTCCTGCATCCGGTCGTCGTTGACGACGCCGAAGATGATGTTCGCGCTCGGGTCGGCCGACGCCTTGATGATCTCCGCCGCCTTCTCGCACTCGAACAGCGTGATGTCGTTACCGGCGGTGACGTTGAACAGGATCCCGCGCGCGCCGTCGATCGAGGTTTCGAGCAGCGGGCTCGACACCGCCTGCTTGGCCGCGTCCTCGGCCCGGTTCTCGCCCGCGCCGAAGCCGATGCCCATGAGCGCCGCCCCGGCGTCGCTCATCACGGACTTCACGTCCGCGAAGTCGAGGTTGATGATGCCGGGGTTGACGATCAGGTCGGCGATGCCCTGCACGCCCTGGCGCAGCACGTCGTCGGCGATCTTGAACGCCTCCTCCAGGGTCGTCCGTTTGTCGACGACCTGGGTCAGACGGTCGTTCGGGATCACGATCAGCGCGTCCACCTTGTCGCGGAGGACGTCGACCCCCTCGAAGGCGGTCTCACCGCGCACCTTGCCCTCCCAGCGGAACGGCTTGGTCACGACGCCGATCGTCAGCGCGCCCTGCTCCTTGGCGACCTCCGCGACGACCGACGAGGACCCGGTGCCCGTGCCGCCGCCCATGCCGGCGGTGATGAACACCATGTCCGAATCCTTGACCAGCTCGGTCAGCTCGGCTCGGCTCTCGTCGGCGGCGTCGCGACCCTTCGTCCAGTCGCCGCCCGAGCCGAGGCCCCGCGTGAGCTTGCGCCCGATGTTGACCTTGACGTCGGCATTGCACCGCTCGAGCGCCTGCAGGTCGGTGTTGACCGCGATGAACTCGACTCCCTTCAGGGCAGCCGAGATCATGCGGTTGACGGCATTGCCGCCGCCGCCGCCGCACCCGACGACCTTGATTCGGGCACGCCCATCCTGGCGATCCATTCGTTCCGCGCTCATCCTGACCTCCTGCACGTCATGCTCTTCTTGTCACGCCGCTGATCGCGGGGACCTGGTTCCGCAGCTCGTCTTCCGTCCATCGCGCTCTCAAAAGAAGTCACGCAGCCACCTCACGGTCCTCTGGTAGGTGCCGGCAAGCACCGGCGCCTGCTGCTGGCGGTGCTCCTCCAGCTGCGGCTTCGTCACCCCGCCCCACTTCGCGAGCCCAACGGCCGCCGCATAGGACGGTCCGCCGGCGCGGTCCGCGAGGCCGCCGATGCCCGACGGCAGCCCGAGTCGCACGCCGGTGTCGAACACCGCCTGCGCGGCGTCGGTCGTACCCATCAGCCGCGCGCCGCCCCCGGTGACGACGACACCCGCCGGCAGCAGGCCGTCGTAACCGCTCTGCCGGACCTGCTTGCGGGCGAGGTGAAAGATCTCGCGCATCCGCGGCCCGATGATCTCCGCCAGGTAGCGCCGCGGGGTCGGCTGCGTGCGATCGCCGCCGACCTGCCGGACGTCGATGCGCTCCTCGGGAGGGATGAAGTCGTGCAGCGTGTGGCCGTAGTTGATCTTCAGGGTCTCCGCCTCGGTCAGCGTCGTCCGGAGCCCGATCGCGATGTCGTTCGTCACGTGGTTGCCGCCGACCGGGATCACGCCCAGGTGCAGCGCCGAGCCCTCGTTGTAGACGACGACGTCGGAAGTCCCGGCGCCGATGTCGACGATGCAGACGCCGAGGTCCATCTCGTTGTCGGTGAGCACGCCCTCCCCGCTCGCGAGGCCCTGGCAGACGACGTCCTCGACGTCCAGCCCGGCGGCGTGCACGCACTTGATCACGTTCTGGACGAAGGTCTGGGCGCCGGTCACAATATGGGTCTCCACCTCGAGCCGGTGGCCCGTCATGCCCTCCGCTTCCTTGACACCGTCCTGCCCGTCGACGGTGAACGCGCGGGGCAGCACGTGGATGATCTGGCGGTCGTTCGCGATGCTGACGGCGCGCGCCGCCTCGATCGCGCGCGCGATGTCGCCCCCGTCGATCTCATGGCTCGGGTTGGCGACGGCGACGACGCCGCGACTCGTCTGTGAGGACAGGTGGGCCCCGCCGAGGCAGACCACGACCGAGTCGGCGCGCATGCCGGCCATGCGCTCCGCACCGACCATCGCGTCCTGGATCGCCTGGACCGTGCGGTCGATGTTGACGACGACGCCCTTGCGCAGCCCCTCGGACGGAGCCTCGCCGACGCCGGTGATGTTGATCTGGCCGTACTCGTCGGACTCGGCGATCACGATCGCCACCTTGCTGGTGCCGAGGTCGAGTCCGGCGATGCGCTTCCGCCTGGACAAGGGGATGCTGGGATGCCTCCTGGAACGGTCGAGTGGCTAGCGGGCGGGTCCCGGAGAGTATAACCCAGCAAAACCGTTTAGGTCACCAGATTTTGTGCC
>JBAPVZ010000635.1:0-2412 GCA_049283435.1 Candidatus Dormiibacterota bacterium | reverse complement strand
CATCAGCGCTGCCGGCCCCCGGTGCGGGCCTCGCGCGGGGTGGAGGGTGCGGTGATCGCGCTCCCCACCGCCGAGCGAACGGTCGCGGCCAGGCCTTCAGGGTCGAGACCGTGCTCGGCGAGTATCTCCGCCGGCTTCCCGTGCGTCAGGAACGAGTCCGGGAGCGCCGCCAGGCGGACCCGTCCGGCGAGTCCCTCCGTCGCCAGGGCCTCCAGGACGGCCGCGCCGAATCCCCCGGACCCGACGTTGTCTTCCGCCGTCACGATCACCGGGTAGCGAGCGGCGAGGGCGGGCAACCGCGGATCGAGCGGCTTCACCCAGCGCGCGTTGACGACGCCGCAGGAGATGCCCTCCCGCTGCAGGAGGTCGGCGGCGACGAGCGCGACCTCGACCATGCGCCCGACCGCGAAGATCGCAGCGTCGGTACCCTCGCGCACCTCGTCCCAGCGACCGACCGGCAGGGCCTCGACCGGCAGCTCGGGGAGCGCCGGAGCGGTGCCCTTCGGGTAGCGGATCGCCATCGGTCCGTCGAGTGTCAGCGCGGTCTCCAGCAGGGCACAGAGCTCGGTCGCGTCGGCCGGCGCCGCGATCGTGAGGCCGGGCACCAGACGGAGGTAGGAGAGGTCGAAGATGCCCTGTGCGGAGGCCCCGTCGCCGCCGGTGACGCCCGCGCGATCGATCATGAACACGACCGGCAGATGGTGGAGCGCGACGTCCATCACGACCTGGTCGAACCCGCGCTGGAGGAACGTCGAGTAGACGCAGAAGACGGGCCGCAGCCCCGCCATCGCGAGGCCGGCCGCGAACGTCACCGCGTGCTGCTCGCAGATCCCGACGTCGAAGAAGCGCTCGGGGAACTCGCGGGCGAAGTCGAGCATGCCGGTCGAGGAGCCCATCGCGGCCGTGATCCCGACCACGTCGGGGTTCCTCGTGGCGGCCGTCAGCAGCGCGTCGCCGACGACGTCCGAGTAGGTCAGGTCGGCGACGCGCGGCTGCCCGGTGAGCGGATCGGTGAGCGGGCTCACCTGGTGCAGCTTGTCGATCGTGTCGTCGATCGCCGGGCCGTAGCCGCGGCCCTTCTCGGTGATCACGTGGACGACGGATGGCGTCGAGCGCCGCCGCGCCTGGCGCAGCAGCCGCTCCAGCCGCACCAGGTCGTGGCCGTCCGCCGGGCCCGCGTACTTGAGCCCGAGGCCGTCGAACACGGTCGTCGGCTGCAGCAGCTGCTTCACCGACTCCTTCATGCGGCGAGCGCCCTCGTGGGCCGTCTCGCCGATCGCCGGCAGGTCCTTCAGCCGCTGGTCGATCTCGACCTTCAGCCGGTCGTAGCGGGGGTCGAGACGGAGCTGCGCGAGATGGCGAGCGAGGCCCCCGACGGTCGGCGCGTAGGAGCGCCCGTTGTCGTTGAGGACGATGAGGAGGTTGGGGGGCTGCAGGTGCGCGATCTGGTTCAGCGCCTCGTAGGCCATGCCGCCGGTCAGCGCGCCGTCCCCGATCACTGCGACGACGTGGCCCGCCTCGCCGCGCCGCAGCTTGGCCTCGGCGAGGCCCAGCGCGTAGGAGAGCGAGGTCGACGCGTGGCTGTTCTCGACCAGGTCGTGCTCGCTCTCGTTCCGCGCCGGATAGCCGGACAGGCCACCGGGCTGGCGCAGGGTGTCGAACACGCGCGAGCGACCGGTCAGGAGCTTGTGGACGTACGACTGGTGGCCGGTGTCCCAGACGATCTGGTCACGCGGACTCTCGAACACCCGGTGCAGCGCGATCGTCAGCTCGACGACACCGAGATTCGGGGAGAGGTGACCGCCGGTGCGGGAGACTCGGTCGACGAGCAGCTCGCGGATCTCCTGGCAGAGTTCCTCGAGCTGGGCATGGTTGAGGCCGCGAAGGTCGTGGGGTGCGTTGATGGCTTCCAGCACGCTGACGAAAAGCCTACCGCGCGGGCGCCCCGGTGGCATCGACGGAGTCGCGGGACGCGCCGCTCACCCGACGACGGCCTGCGTCTGCGTCGTCTGTGCGACGAGCCGGCCCCGGTCGTCCCGCAGCGTCGTCTGAACGACGATCGTGGAGCGTCCGACGTGAAGGGGACGCGCTTCGGCTTGCACGCTGCCTTCGCGGACGCCGCGGATGAAGTTCGTCTTGGTCTCGATCGTCGCCGTCGAGCGACCGGCCGGCAGGTTGAGAAAGGCGCAGATCCCGCCCACGCTGTCCGCCAGCGTCAGGAGCGCGCCGCCGTGAAGCATGCCGCCGGCAGTGCAGCGCTCCGCCGACCATGCGAGCGTGCCCCGGACGAGGTCGGGTGTGCCCTCGGCCAGCTCGATGCCGACGAGCTCGGCGAAGGGAAGCCCGCGGAGGAGCTCGCCGGGAGTCGGGGAATCCGTCATCGCGACCATCGTGCGCCGCGCTCGCCAAGCG
>JBAPVZ010000634.1:0-1906 GCA_049283435.1 Candidatus Dormiibacterota bacterium | reverse complement strand
GTCTTGTGGTTGCGTCAGGACCATGGACCTGCACTGAGGGAGCCGGCCGTGACCGTCCGAGTCGCCGGCCTCGTCCTACTGCTGTTGGCAGCAGCGGTTGTCGCATCCGCCGCGTTGACCCTGTCCGGGGTGCCGGGACCCCGCTGATCCGAGGGCAGTCCGCATCCAGGACCCTTGACCGGCGCTATCTCGCGGGCTCTCACACGCTCGGAGGCGTTCGCTCCTGGATCTCGTCCGGGCTCAGCGCTTCGCGGCGGGTGCAGATCGCCCAGCGGTGGCCGAAGGGGTCGCGGATGATCCCGTACCTCTCGCCGAAATACATCTCCTGGACCGGCATCTCGACCGCGGCTCCTGCCGCCACCGCCTGCGCCGTCAGGCCGTCGACATCGTCCACCTCAAGGGTGAGGAGCATGGGGGTGCCCCCGACGGTCGGCGGTGCGAGTGCTCCCAGCGATCGCACCTCGTCGCTGAGCAGCAGGCGTCCGTCACCGACGGCGAGCTCGATGAGGAGGAGGGTCCCGTCCGGCAGCGCGTTGCGGAACAGCTCGACCGCGCCCAGCGCGTCGCGGTAGAACGCGGCCGCGGCGTCGGCGCCGTCGACGAAGACGTGGGGGTAGAGAGCGCCCGGGCGGTGGCTCATGTCGCGTCCGACGGTAGCAGTCCCACGGCCCGCGCGCGGTCGACCAGGCGGGCCATCCCCTCCGCCTCACGCTGTGCGACCGCCTGCCCGAGCGAGGTCAGCCGGTAGCGGCGCCGGCGGGCGTCGTGCGGCGCGTCGGTTTCCGAGCCATCGTCGACCTCCTCGATCAGACCGTCCCCGAGGAGGCGCCCGATCGTGCGGTAGAGCGTGCCCGGGCCCAGCCGCATGGTCCCGCCCGTCACCTCCTCGACCTCGCGCATCACGGCGTACCCGTGCGTGGTTCCGGACGCGAGCGACAGCAGCACCTGGAACGCGGCCGGGGTGAGCGAGAAATCGGTGGTTGCGGGCACGTCCCCGCCAAGATACAATCCATTCTCGTTATATCCACTCTGGATATAGTTGCAAAGGAAGGTGACACGATGGCCGATGACGACGTCCAGCCGATCCCGGAGGGCTATCACACCCTCACGCCGAGTCTCACCGTCGAGGGCGCCGAGGCGGCGATCGACTATTACCGCCGCGCGTTCGGCGCCGTGGAGGTCAGCCGGTCGGCCGCGCCCGACGGCGTCCGGATCTTCCACGCCGAGGTCCGCATCGGCGACACGACGCTGATGCTGAACGACCCGTTTCCCGAGATGGGCGGGACGCCGGCGAACGTGGCCGGCGGTCATCCGGTCGCGTTCTGGCTCTATGTCGCGGACGTGGACGCCGTGCACCGGGCCGCGGTGGCGGCCGGCGGGACAGCGACCTCGGACGTCCAGACCCAGTTCTGGGGCGATCGCAGCGGCTCGCTTCGGGACCCGTTCGGGTTCGACTGGACGATCGCGACGCGGGTCGAGACCGTGTCCGAGGAGGAGCGGCGTCGCCGGGTCGCGGCGTTCAGCAGCTGAGTCCGGTCGGCACCAGGCGCCTACTCGGGCAGGCCGTAGACCTCGGCGGCGTTCGCCCCGAAGACGGCACCGTCGGGCGGCATGCCGATGAGGCGGAGTGTCTCGCGCAGCAGCGCGACCACTTCGCCATAGGTCGCCCGCAGCGTGCAGACCGGCCAATCCGAACCGAACAGCAGGCGGCTGTCGCCGAACAGGGAACGGACCCGGTCGACATAGGGCGCGACGTCCTCCGCCCGGACGGGTCCGGGGGCCGCCTCGGTGACGATGCCGGACAGCTTGCAGGCGACGTTCGTGCAGTCGGCGAAACCGGCCATCGCCCGCGCCCACTCGGCGTCGCGCCCGGCGGCGAGGCGCGGCTTGGCCAGGTGGTCGACGA
>JBAPVZ010000633.1:0-5244 GCA_049283435.1 Candidatus Dormiibacterota bacterium | reverse complement strand
GCGCCTCCGCCCGGCGTTCCAGCTGGCGAGCCGGCGACAGCTGGGCGAGCTGCGCCCGCGCGCCGCCGAGGCGCTCACGCCGCAGCCGCAACATCGCCGGCAGCACCTGACCCAGGCGAGAGCCGCGCGCCACGAGCCGCTCCGACTCCGCACGCACGCGATGGCCGACCTCGCGCTCGAGGCGCCGCCGGCGCTCGCCGAGCTGGGCCACGAGATCGGCACGACGGGGGACGATGCGGCTCCCCGCCTCGGTCGGCGTCCGGCACTCGAGATCGGCGACCAGATCGGCCAGCGTGCGGTCGGACGTGTGGCCGAGCGCGGTGACGACGGGAACGCGGGAGCCCAGGATCGCGCGGGCCACCGGCTCCGTGTTGAACGCGTACAGCTCCTCGAAGCTGCCTCCACCGCGGGCGATGACGGCGACCTGCGCCGACGCCTCGCGGTTGCATTGGGCGAGCGCGGCGACGACGCTGCCGGGCGACGCGGTCCCCTGCACCTGCGCCGGGTACACGAGCACCTCCAGATTCGGGAACCGGTCGTGCATCGTCTCGATGAGGTCGTGGATCACGGCCCCGGTCGGCGAGGTGATGAGCCCGACCCGCCGCGGCAGGAAAGGCAGCGGTCGCTTGCGCTCGGGGGCGAAGGCGCCCTCTCGCTCCAGCTGCCGCTTCAGCGCCTCCAGCTGCGCTCGCAGCCGCCCCACGTCGTCGAAGCGAAGCTGGCGGACCAGGAGCATCAGGGCTCCCGTGCGCCAGACGTCGACGCGCCCCTGAATCAGGTACTGCTGTCCTTCCTCCGGATGCACGGCGAGGCGCGGCAGGTCGTCGTTCCAGATCCAGGCGCGCATCGTCGACTCGCCGTCCTTGAGCTCGAAGCTGAGCCCCCGATTGTTGCGCCGGATGCCGCTGATCTCGGCTTTGACGAGGACCTGGCCGAGCGCGCGGAGCCGGCCCTTCAGCTCCGTCTGCAGCTCGGTCACGGTGAGCGGCCGCTGGGCCGTCTCGGGACGGATCACGTTGGTCAGCCTAGCGGAGTCGGAATTCGAGGAGCGGGGCCGGAAACGCTCGCGAAAGGTCGCCCATGACACCGTGGTCGCACGCTGCCATGCTTACGCCATGTCACGGGTCAAGGCCTGCCTCAACGGTCGGCGGCGTCCCGGGGAGCATCCCGGGATCCCGATCACGCCCGACCAGCTCGCCGCGGCCGCTCGGGACGTCGTCGCGGTCGGCGCGTTCGCGGTCCATTTCCACCCCCGCACCGCGACCGGGCAGGAGACCCTTTCCGCCGGCCCCGTTGCGGCCGCCGTGCGGGCGGTGCGCGAGGCCTGTCCGGGTCTGCCGATCGGCCTCAGCACCGGCGCCTGGATGGAGCCCGAGGCAAGCCGGCGGCTGCGCCTGATCGACGCCTGGCCGGTGGTGCCGAACTTCGTCTCGGTGAACGTCGGCGAGCCGGGCGCGGCGTTGCTCGTGCGCCGTCTGCCCGACATGGGGATCGGCGTCGAGGCCGGCATCAACAGTGCGCTCGCGGCCAGCTATCTCGTCGAGGACGAGCTCGCCGGCCACTGCATCCGCCTGCTCGTCGGGGTGGAGCACGAGGGCGACGGCGCGATCGCGGTCGCGGAGGCGGCCGCGATCGACAGCGTCCTCGACGCCGCCGGCATCACCACGCCGCGCCTCCACCATGGCACCGGGCAGTCGACATGGGACGTGCTCGCCGCGGCCGTGCGCCGCGGCCACGACGTTCGGGTCGGGCTGGAGGACACGCTGACGATGCCGGACGGAACGCCGGCCGTCGACAACGCGGCCCTCGTGCAGGCCGCCGTCGCGCTGGTCGACTGAGCCGCTTCGCTCCCCGCTCAGCCGCCGATCTGCGACATGCTCTTCGCCGGTTTGACGAACCCCTCCTGATTGATCAGGTGGCCCTCCTCCTTGTGCCAGATCGCCCGCTCGATCACCGTCGCCACGGTGTCGTCGGACGCCCCGCTGCGCAGGAGGTCCCGGAGCGGCGTCTCCTGCAGCGAGAAGAGGCAGGTGCGCAGCCCGCCCTCCGCGGTCAGCCGGATCCGGTTGCAGCTCGTGCAGAACGCCTGTGACACCGAGGAGATGAACCCGACGCCGCCCGGCGCGCCGTCGGCGAACTTGTAGTTGACCGCGGGACCGGGGCGATCGGTCGCCGCCGGGGTGAGCGGGAACTGGTCCTCGATCTGCTCCTGCAGGCGCCGGCTCGGCACGACGAGGTCGTTCGACCACGTGTCGTCGCCGTCGAGCGGCATGAACTCGATGAAGCGGACCTCGTAGCCCTTCTCGCGGGCGAGACGCGCGAAGTCGGCCGCCTCGTCGTCGTTCGAGCCCTTCATGACGACGACGTTGAGCTTGATCGGCCAGAGCCCGGCCTCCTCGGCAGCCTCGATCCCCTCCATCACCTTCGCGAAGGCGTCGCTGCGGGCGATGTCGCGGAACCGGTCCAGGTGCAGCGTGTCGAGCGAGATGTTGACGCGACGCAGGCCCGCCTCGCGCAGCGCCCGCGCCTTCCTCCCGAGCAGGACCCCGTTCGTCGTCATCGTGATGTCGAGATCAGGGGCCAGCTCGCTCAGCGCGCCGACCAGGTCTTCGAGGTGCACTCGCACCAGCGGTTCGCCCCCGGTCAGGCGAATCGTGCGCACGCCGTAGCGGCGCACGAAGATCCGGGCCAGGCGCGTGATCTCCTCGAAGCGCAGGATGTCCTCTCGCGCGAGCCAGCGCAGCCCCTCCGCGGGCATGCAGTAGACGCAGCGGAAGTTGCAGCGGTCGGTGACCGAGATCCGCAGGTCGTCCGCCCGCCTGCCGTAGCTGTCCAACAGCGCTCTGGGCATATCCACGATCATACGGTCATGCCTTTCGACAATATCCTCGTCGAGCGCGAGGGCCCAGTGCTGGTCGTGACGCTGAACCGACCCCAGGTGCTGAACGCGCTGAGCCCCGCCTTGATCGAGGAGCTGGGCACAGCGCTCGAGGAGGCCGATCAGGATCGCGAGGTCGGCGCCGCGGTGCTCACGGGCGGTGCCCGCGTGTTCGCGGCCGGAGCCGACATCGCGGACATGGCCGAGCGCACGTCGGTCGAGCAGCTGACGCGCGATCAGACCGGGCGCTGGGCGCGGGTGACCGCGTTCTCGAAGCCCCTGGTCGCCGCCGTCAACGGCTACGCGCTGGGGGGCGGCTGTGAGCTCGCGCTGATGTGCGACCTGATCGTCGCCGGCGACACGGCTCGGTTCGGCCAGCCCGAGATCAACCTCGGCATCATCCCGGGCGCGGGCGGGACCCAGCGCTGGCCCCGTACGGCCGGCAAGTACGTCGGCATGGAGGTGAACCTGCTCGGGACGCAGATCCCCGCTCGCCGCGCCTACCAGCTCGGGCTCGTCAACCGGGTGGTGCCGGCGGAGGTGACGATTCCGGTCGCGGTGCAGATGGCGGCGAGGGCGGCGGCGGCGGCACCCATCGCCGCGCGGCTCGCCAAGGAGTCGGTCAACCGGGCCCTCGAGACGCCGCTCCAGGAGGGACTGGCCGGCGAGCGCAAGAGCTTCTACTTCCTGTTCGGCACCGAGGACCAGAAGGAAGGGATGGCCGCATTCCTCGGCAAGCGCAGGCCGAGCTGGCAGGGAAGGTAGGGCGATGACGTCGAGCGAGACGGCGGGGCTCCAGTACGCGGTCGAGCGGGGCGTCGCCTGGATCAGCCTGAACCGACCGGAAGCGCGCAATGCGCTCGACCGCGAGCTGCGGCGGGCGCTGGTGGCGGCGGTGAAGCAGGCGGCTCGCGACCGGGCGGCGCGGGTCATCGTCATCGGCGGCGAGGGACCTGCGTTCTGCGCCGGCGCCGATGTGCGGGAGATGGCGGGCGAAGATCGCGAGCCGCTGGAGGTCGTGCGGGCCGACTACGAGGCGCTGCTCACGCAGCTGCGCACGACCCCCAAGCCGACGATCGCCGCGATCCGGGGCGCGGCTGCCGGCATCGGGGTCTCGATCGCGCTCAGCTGCGATTTGCGCTACGCGACGCCAGACGCGTTCCTCCGCGAGGCGTTCGTCGACATCGGCCTCACCGTGGACGGCGGTGCGACGTGGCTGCTACCGCGCCTCGTCGGCTCGGCGCGCGCGCTGGAGCTCTTCTACACCGGGCGCCGCCTGCCGGCCGAGGAGGCGGAACGCTGGGGCGTCGTCAACGCGATCGTCCCGCCGGACGAGCTCGAGGCGCGCGTCCGGACCGTCGCCTCGCAGCTTGCCCGCGGTCCCGCCGCCGCGCTCGGCGCGATCAAGCGGTCCGTCGCCTATGCCGAGACCTCGACGTTCGAGGAGGCGCTCGACTTCGAGTTCCTGCTCCAGGGCGTGCAGTTCACGGGCTCCGACTTCAAGGAGGGGACGACCGCGTTCCTGGAGAAGCGGCGCCCGCATTTCTCCTGACATGCCGATCCGTCACCGGGACGCCGTCGTCGTCGCGACCGCGCGCACGCCGATGGGCAGGTATGGCGGCCGGCTGGCGAACGTGCGCCCTGACGACCTGGCGGCCACCGCGATCGCGGCGGTGCTGCGCCATGCCGAGGTCGACGGCGCCGACGTCGAGGACGTGATCCTCGGGTGCGCGAACCAGGCCGGCGAGGACAACCGCAACGTCGCCCGCATGGCGCTGCTGCTCGCCGGGCTGCCGATCGAGGTGCCGGGGCAGACGGTGAACCGGCTCTGCGGCTCCGGCATGCAGGCGATCGTCAGCGCGGCGCGCGAGCTGCAGGTCGGCGCCGCGAGCGTGCTCGTCGCCGGCGGCGTGGAGTCGATGAGCCGATCCCCCTGGGTCATGGCGAAGCCGCCGGCCGGCCTTCCGCGCGGGCAGCAGACCATGTTCGACACCGCACTCGGCTGGCGGCTCGTCAACCCGCGCATGCAGGAGCTCTACGGGACGCTGCAGATGGGGGAGACGGCCGAGCGCGTCGCGCACGCGTACGAGGTCGGCCGGGAGGCGCAGGACGCGTTCGCGCAGCGCAGCCACGAGCGGGCGGTGGCGGCGCAGCGGGAGGGGCGCCTGGCGCCCGAGATCGTGCCGCTCGAGGTGCCGCAGCGGCGCGGTGAGCCGGTCGTCGTCGCCGAGGACGAGGGTCCGCGGGCGGATTCGTCGCTCGCTGCACTGGGCCGCCTGCGACCGGCGTTCGCCGGCGACGGCGGCACGGTGACGGCGGGGAACTCGTCTCCGCTCAACGACGGTGCGTCGGCGCTGGTGCTGATG
>JBAPVZ010000632.1:0-1605 GCA_049283435.1 Candidatus Dormiibacterota bacterium | reverse complement strand
GGTCGAGTGCGTGCGGTGCGCGCGGGCGAGCAGGAGTTCGAGGCCGACGCGGTCGTCCTCGCCGTCGCGCCGCCGCAGCTCGGCCGGCTCCTGCCGCCGGAGGCCGGGGTCGAGGGGCTCTCCCGGTTCCGCACGCAGCCGATCGTCGACGTCCACCTCTGGTACGACGCCGACCGGTTGGAGCTCGGCGACGGACTCGATTTCGCCGCTCTGGTCTCGTCGCCGGTGCAGTGGGTGTTCCGCAAGCGGCCGGGCTACCTCTGCTGCTCGCTGAGCGCCGCCGGCGAGCTGGTCGGGCGGCCCGAGCCGGAGCTCGTCGAGCTCTGCCATCGGGAGCTGGCCGCCACCCTGCCCGCGCTGCGTGGACTGCCGCCCCTGCGAGGTCGCGCGACTCGCGATCCGCAGGCGACGTTCGTCCCCGCGCCCGGTCTCCGCCGCCCCGGCCCCCGCACCGGCGTGCGAGGCCTCGTGCTGGCCGGCGCCTGGACCGACACCGGCTGGCCGGCGACGATGGAGAGCGCCGTGCGGAGCGGGCGGCAGGCGGCGGCAGCGGTCCTCGCCGACCTCGATACCGTGGCGCCGGCCGAGCCGGAGGTGCTGACGGCATGAGTGTGGTGACCGGCGGCGCACTCGGTCGCGCGACGCAGTGGCTGCTCGCCCAGCAGCATCCGGACGGCTGGTGGTGCGGCGAGCTGGAGACGAACGCGACGATGACGGCCGAGCACGTGCTGCTGTGCCGGTTCCTCGGTGTCGACATCGGCCCGATCCGGGACGCCGTCATCCGCCACCTGCTCGGCTGCCAGCGGGAGGACGGTTCCTGGGCGCTCTACCATGACGGCCCGGCCGATCTGAGCACGACGATCGAGTCCTACGTCGCGCTGAAGGCACTCGGGGTCGAGGCGTCGTCGGACGTGATGACGCGTGCCCTCCGTGTCGTCCGGTCGCTGGGCGGCGCGGCGCGCGCACGCGTCTTCACGAAGCTGTGGCTCGCGCTGTTCGGCGCCTATCCGTGGAGCGGCGTGCCGAGCATGCCGCCGGAGCTGATCGACTTCCCGAGCTGGATGCCGCTGAACCTCTACGACTTCTCGTGCTGGGCGCGAGGCACGATCGCGCCGCTGCTGATCGTGCTCAGCCGCCGGCCGGTGCGCCCCCTCGGCACATCCCTGGGCGAGCTGGTCGTGCCCGGCACCGAGGCGGCGCTGCACCGGGTGCCGGGCTCGGGCCCGTTCTGGTGGCTCGACCAGCTCCTGAAGCGGTACGACCGCCTGCCCTGGCAGCCGGGCCGGGAGCGGGCGCGCCGCCGGGTCGTCGACTGGATCACCGAGCGCCAGGAGGCCGACGGCGGTTGGGGCGGCATCCAGCCGCCGTGGGTGTACTCGTTGATCGCTCTGCGCCTGGAGGGCATGGACCTCGACCATCCCGTGATGCGCGAGGGGTTGCGGGGCCTCGAGGGTTTCGCGCTCGCCGACGAGGGCGGCTGGCGGCTGCAGGCCTGCATGTCGCCGGTCTGGGACACGGCCTGGGCGGTGCGCGCGCTCGCGGCCGCGGGGCTCGGTGCCGGCGACGACGCGATGCGGCGGGCGGTGCGCTGGCTGCTGCGGGAGC
>JBAPVZ010000631.1:0-2039 GCA_049283435.1 Candidatus Dormiibacterota bacterium | reverse complement strand
CCTGAGTACCGAGGCGGTGGCTTCCGACCCGGCGGCGGGGGCGGCGGTGGTGGGCGATTTCACTCCGACCGCGATCGCGACCGCGGCCCGCGCCGGCCGTACACCCCGAGCGGCTCCGCGGTCGACTACAAGGGCCTCGTCGAATTCGTCGCCAAGTCGGTCGCCGAAAAGCCGGACGAGGTGCGTGTGAACTCCTTCGATCGTGGCCGCGGTGCGGTCGCCGTCAAGATCCGGATGGCGGACAGCGACCTCGGCCGCCTGATCGGCAAGTCCGGCCGCAACATCGAGGCGCTGCGCACGCTGGTGCGGGTCGCCTCACTGCGCGAGCACCGCAAGGTGTTCGTCGACCTGGCGACGCCGAGGCCCTGATGATCCGGGTCGGGTGGGTGAGCGGGGCGTTCGGGATCCGAGGGGCCGTCAAGGTGCAATCCTTGACGGACTTCGACGATCGCTTCGACGCCGGCGGCGAGCTGGTCGTCGACGGTGCCCCGCGCCGCATCGAGTGGCGGCAGGTGAGTGCCGGCGCACTCGTCCTCAAGCTCTCGGGACTCGACGATCGCAACGCGGCGGAGGCGCTGCGCGGCTCCTATCTCGAGGTGCCGGACACGGCCGCTCGCGAGCTCGAAGGACCCGCCTGGTATCTGGATCAGCTGCTCGGCCTGACCGTGCAGACCGAGTCGGGACGCGAGCTGGGACGCCTGGACGAGGTGTGGGAGCGCCCCGCCAACGACGTCTGGATCGCCCGGCTCGGAGGCGACGCGAAGCGGGAGACGCTGGTCCCCGCGACGAGGGAGGCGGTGTGCTCGGTCGACCTGGCCGCCGGCCGGGTCGTCGTCGCCGACTGGCTGCTCGACTCAGAGGAGGGGTGAGCGGCATGCGCTTCGACGTCGTCACGATCTTCCCCACCATGTTCGGCTCGGTCTTCGCGCAGGGCGTCGTCGGCCGGGCGCTGCGCGAGGAGCGGATCGAGCTGCATGCACACGACCTCCGCGACTACGCGCTCGATCAGCGGCACCGGCAGGTCGACGACGCTCCGTTCGGCGGCGGCGCCGGCATGGTGCTGATGGCGGAGCCGATCCAGCTCGCGGTGGACCGGATTCGCGGCGACAACCGGGGTCCGGTCCTGATCACCGAGCCCTGGGGGGAGCCGCTGTCCCAGGAGCTCGTCCGCGAGCTCGCCCGGGAGCCCGGCCTGATCATCGTCTGCGGCCGCTACGAGGGGGTCGACGACCGCGTGCGGGAAGCACTCGGCGCGCGCGAGATCTCGATCGGCAGCTACATCCTGAGCGGCGGCGAGCTGCCCGGTATGGTGCTGATCGACGCCGTCTCCCGGCTCCAGCCCGGCGTGCTCGGCGACGAGCGATCGCTCGACCAGGACGCGCTCGGCGTCGAGCCGGGCGGCTATCCGCAGTACACCCGCCCCGCCCGCTGGCGGGACCGCGCCGTGCCGGACGCGCTGCTGTCCGGCGACCACGCGGCGATCGCACGCTGGCGCCGGACGCATGCCCGCGCTCCGCAGGCGATGGGGCCCGCGCCACACGTGCGCAACTGAAAAAGAGGTAGGCAGATGAACATCGTCGAGGTGCTCGAGAAAGAGCAGTTGAAGGAGGCGGTCCCCGAGCTCCGGCCGGGGGACACCGTCCGGGTCCACGCCAAGGTGGTCGAGGGAACCCGCGAGCGCGTCCAGGTGTTCGAGGGGGTCGTGATTCGGGTCACCGGCGGCGGCCTGCGGCGCAACGTCACGGTGCGGCGCATCGCGCACAGCATCGGCGTCGAGCGCACGTTCCTCGTCCACTCGCCGCGCATCGACAAGATCGAGGTGATGCGCCACGGTCAGGTCAGGCAGGCGCGCCTCTACTACCTGCGCGGGCTGACCGGCCGTGCGGCCCGCATCCGCGAGCGTCGCGAGGACGCGGTCGCGGCGACGAACCGGGCGAAGAGCCGCAGCGCCAAGCCGGCCGCGCGGACGCCGAAGCCCGAGCCCGACCCGGAGGCGAACCCCGACGACTGAGACGCGAGCGCCGGCGGTGCGCCTTCAC
>JBAPVZ010000630.1:0-2675 GCA_049283435.1 Candidatus Dormiibacterota bacterium | reverse complement strand
GCGCTGGACCGCGGTCGCCCGGTCCTCGTGCCCGGCTTCGCGAATCGAGCCGGGGCGGCGGCCTCGCGCCTCCTGCCGCACCGCCTGCTGCTGCCGGCCGTCGCGCGTCTCCTGGGCCGGGCGCCGGCGCCGCGCCCCGCTCCGGTCACTGCATCGCCGAACCGCTGAGCGCTCGGACCGGGCCGATCGCCGGCAAGGGACGTCATCTACGTTCGCGAAAGGTCGCATCGCCGGCAGACGGCCGTTCGGCCGTGCCGAGGCCCGCACGGTGATCCGCGTCAGGGTCGCGCCGGCAGACCATCCGGCGGGCCGAATCCGAGACTCTGCGTCGCGTTGCCGCCCTCGATCGCCTCCAGCGCCGCCGCGCCCAGGTTCGCCTCGCCGAGGCTCTGGATGACGCGCGCCGGATCGCCGATCACATGCGGATAGTCGGTACCGAAGAGGACCTGGCCGGCACCGACCGTCTCCACCAGGGCGCGGAGCGCCGGCGGGTGATAGGCGATGGTGTCGTAGTAGAGACGTCGCAAGTACCACGCCGGCCGGTGTGCGACCTGGCGACATTCGGCATAGGCGTCGGCGCCGATCTCGAGCCTGCCGACCAGGTAGGGGAGCGCACCCCCCGCGTGGAGCGCGATCAGCTTCAGGTGCGGGTAGCGATCGAGGAATCCGGTCCACATCAGTCTGACGACCGCCAGCGTCGTGTCGAACGGGAAGCCGAGCATGGGGACGAGTGCGAAGTCCTCCATGAACGCGGTGCCGAGCATCGGCGTCATCGGGTGCAGGAGCACCGGCAGCGCCAGCTCATCCGCGCACTGCCAGAACGTCGCGAAGGCGGGGTCGTCCAGGCTCCTGCCGTGGACGTTCGTGCCGACCACCACCCCATCGAGCCCGAGCCGGCCGATCGCACGCTCCAGCTCCTCGACCTCGGCCCCGGTCCCCAGGGGAATGCTGGCCAGGCAGCGAAAGCGGCCCGGGTAGCGCTGCTTCACCATCGCGTACTCGTCGTTGACGAGCCGCGCCGCGGCGATCGCGTCGGCGGCGCTGAAGCAGTAGACGTTCGGCGAGGTGAGCGAGATGACCTGGACGTCGATCGCCTGGTCCTCCATCATCGCCAGACGGTCCTCGACCGCGGTCATCGGCGGCGTCAGCGTGGCCAGCCGCGTGCCGCCCTCCTCCAGATAGCGCCGCCCCTCACCGTCGGTCCTGATATGCACGCTCTCGGCTCGGTCCTCGAGGAGGCGGAGATAGGCGGGCGGGAAGAGGTGGTTGTGGACGTCGATGCGCATCGTCGAATCGTCTCACCCGCGCCGGAACGGGGTGCCGGCCTTCGCAGGCCCGCCTCCCGCCGGCGGCGCAGTGGTCCACTCGTTGGCAGCGCCAGTCGCGGTGCGGGATGTCCCTGCATCGTTCTCCCGTTCGGCGGCCCGCGAGACGCGCAGCCGGAAGAGCCTCGTCGGGCGCCCCCGCCGGGTCAACTGCTCGCTGCCGATCGCCTCGGCGAGGTCGTGGGCCGTCATCGTGCGCAGCAGGCGGCGCCCGCTCGTCTCGGTGATCGCGAGCGCATTCGCGAGCTCGGCGGGTGTCACCGGCCTGCCGTCGAGACGTCGATCCAGGGCGGCGAGGCGGGAGACGGTGACCGCGCTCAGGCCGACCCGGCGGCCGAGCGCCTCGAGCGCCGGCGTGTGCTCGCGAAACGTGAAGGTGAGCGGCTCGCGCTCCCTGCCCATGGGTCCGACGATCAGGCCCCGCTCGCCCATCAGGTACGCGCAGCCGCCGCCCTCCTGCGCGGCGCGGTTCGCCGCCTGCTCGGCGAGGAGCACGCTCATCCGCGCCGAGGAGCCGAACCCGAACCCGGCCGAGACGCGCATGCCGAGCCGCGCCTCCGCCGTGCGCAGGGCGGGAACGACGACCCAGCCCTCGCTTGCTCGCTGGAACAGCGCCTGGTTCCCGAACACGACGATCTGCCGCAGGCCGCGATCCTGCATCCAGGCGTCGTGATATTCGGGCGCCTCCAGCAGATGCTGGAGAAGCGCGACGCGGGCGCGGTCCAGGTCGTCGCCGGGCCAGCGCGGTGCGGCGAGGAAGACGCCGGCGAGAACACGAAGGTCCTCCTGCCGGCGGGCCTGGATACGCAGCAAGAGCTCGTGCGCGGCAGCGCGGACGCTCGTCGCGGCCGTCTCCGGCGTGATGACGGGCAACGTTGGTCGGAGTTCGCGCGCGACCTCGGAGCGGCAGCTGATGACATAGCCGGACGTCCGCTGCACGAACGCCCGATGCCGGCTCGCGATATCCGGCGCCGGCTCGCCCTCGCGATAGGGGAGGAGCTGCACGGCCCGCGCATCGAGGCCGATCGACTGCACGACCTCGTCGACGACCGTCTCGTCGAACGTGTCGATGCTGACCGGAGTCAGGGGCAGCCCGGTCGCGCCGGCGCGCGCGAGACCGCTCGCCAGTTCGACGGCGCCGATGCGAACGACGGTGACCGCGAGCTCGGCCGTCACGAGGTCGTGGCAGCGCCCGTACGGGAGCTGCCCCAGCAGGAGGCCGTCGACCCCGCCGGCGGCGAGCAACGCCGCGACGCGCGGCCGGATCTCCGACTCGTGGTCGTAGAGCACCCAGCGAAGTTCCGCGCCGGCGACCTGGCTCAGGCAGGCCGCCGCCCGCGCCTGCGCGAC
>JBAPVZ010000629.1:0-3380 GCA_049283435.1 Candidatus Dormiibacterota bacterium | reverse complement strand
TCCGCCACGTCCTCGGGGTCCCGCGGTCCGACATGAGGAAGCTCACCTGATGGGCAGACTCGGGCGACAGGGTCCAGAAGTCCCACTGCATGTCGTTGTCGCGCAGGCCGGTGTCGACCCGCCGCTTCTGCGAGCGGATGAAGTTCTCGAACTTCAGAGGGTCGCGCACGAAGAAGACCGGAGTGTCGTTCCCCACCATGTCGAGGTTGCCCTCGGAGGTGTAGAACTTCAGCGCGAACCCGCGCGGGTCCCGCCAGGTGTCGGGGCTGCCCCGCTCCCCGGCCACGGTGGAGAACCGGATCGCCGTGCTGGTCCGCGTGCCGGGCTGGAACACCGCCGCTCGGGTGAACCGGCTGACGTCGTTGGTGACCTCGAAGTAGCCGAACGCGCCGTATCCCTTGGCGTGCGGCTGCCGCTCGGGGATCCGCTCCCGATTGAAGTTGGCCATCGTCTCGATCAGGTAGTCGTCCTGCAGCAGAATCGGACCATCCGGGCCTACGGTCAGCGAGAACTCATCGCTCGCCACCGGAATACCGGCGTCGGTCGTTGTCACCGGCGGCTTCCGCGCTCGCTCGTTGTCATCCATGCCTAAACCTCCAGGTGGTCGGTAGTGCGCCGGGCCGTCATTCGGGCCAGTCGGAATGCTTGATGACCTCGACGAAGTCACCGCGTACGAAGCCGGGGACGAAGTGCGCGAGGACGTCCGCCTTGACGTTGCCGAAGGTCGTCTCCGGGCGGTCCTTGATGCCGTCGGTGAACGCAGCGAGGATCCGGTTCTTGAAATCCGGACGGGGGTGGGCAGCGACGACGGCCGCACGCTGCTCGTCGGAGATCGCGTGGTAGCCGATGCCCAGGACGTCGAGCTCCACGCCGCGAGTGACCAGGGCGATCTCGGGCGCCATGTGCAGCGGGATCTCCGGGGTCGTGTGGAGGGCGATGCTCGTCCACACCCGATCGGCCGGCGCCCCGGTGATGCCGTGAGCCTGCACGAACCGGCGGGCTTCGTCGGCGCCGTCGATCTCGAAGCGCTGGTCCGTGCGACGGAAGCGCTCGGTCAGCCCCAGGTCGTGGAACATCGCGCCCACGTACAGCAGCTCGGGGTCGAAGCGCAGCCCCTGCTCCCGGCCGCGCAGCGATCCGAACAGGAACACGCGCCGGGAATGGTCGAACAGCAGCGGCGAGGCGACGTCACGGACCAGCTCGGTCGCCTCCCGCGCCAGGGCGCTGTCCGGGATCTTCACGTCGGCGATCGATCCGCTCGCCGCCACCTGTGCTCTGTCATCCATCGCTGAAGCTCCAGACGTGCCGCATTGCTGCGGAACCGAAGGGGACTGGGTCAAGCGGACGCCGTCTGGGGCGCCCTCCCCAACACGAACCGCCAGACCAGACCAGCCGCGGCGCCGGCCAGAAGCTCGCCGCCCAGGTAGATCCAGAAGTCCTGCAGGTGGCTGGCGTTGACGATCGCCGGGCCCAGCCAGCGGGCGGGGTTGAGCGCCGCCCCGGTGAGCGGACCGCCGATCAGGATGCAGGCCGCGAGCGTGAGCCCGATGAACAGCCCGCCCACCTTCGGCGCCCTCTCGTCCATCGCCGTGCCGAAGACGACGAAGACCAGGAAGAACGTCAGCACGAACTCGACGACCAGGGCCACCCAGGGGCTCATCCCGGCAGCCGGAAGCGGCACCCCGTAGCCGGCCAGGGCGAGCGCGGGTGCCGGCAGCACGGCGCCGACGACCGCCGCCCCGGCAATGCCGCCCAGGATCTGGGCGATCCAGTGGCCGACCGCCTGCCCGAGCTGGATCCGTCCGCCGACCAGGGCGCCGAACGTCACCGCGGGGTTGATGTGACCGCCGCTGACACCGGCAGCCGCGGTGACCATGGTGGCCAGGATCAGCCCGTGGGCCAGCGCCACCGCGACCAGGCTCAACGTACCCAATCGGTAGGTCACGGTGATCGCACCCACACCGACGAAGACCAGTGCGAAGACTCCGACAAACTCGGCAACCATCGCCCGCGCTTCGGCCAGCCCCCCGGTCGTCGTGAACACCGACGTCGGGGAGGTGCCGCCTCGTCCGCGGGGCGCCGCGGACGGCTGACTGCCCGTCGCTACGGCCTCCTGGCGGATCCCGCCAGACAAACCGTCGCCATCTCTCAAACCGAGGTTTCCTGTAGCCATGCTTCCAGCCTGTGAGCGGTCGGCAGGCTGCGTCGTCGTTCACCTGGATGTTTGCAGGGGGGTCCAAATGGAAGAGGTAGCGCCGTCAGCGGACGATCAGGCCAAGCTCTGCGCCGCGCGCCAGGATCTCCAGCTTGGAGTGCGCGCCGAACTTGGTGCTCAGGTTGCGAAGGTGGCTGCGGACGGTCCCGTAGCCGATGTCCAGGCGGGCAGCGATGTCTCGGTTGTCCAGCCCCTCCGACAGCAGCTGCAGGACGTCGCGCTCCCGCGTTGTCAGCCGGTCCACCAGCTGCGTGCCGTCACCGGTGCCGGCCATCAGCTCGGCCAGCGTGCGGACCGGGATGAGCATTTCGCCGGCGGCGACACGACGGACCGCGTCGACCAGGTCCTGGGCCGGCTCGGTCTTGAGCAGGTAGGCGCGGGCCCCGGACCTGACCGCGTCCTGGAGGAGCGCAGAGCTGGACACCATGCTCAGCATGAGCACGCGGATCCCCGGCCGACGCTGACGAATCCTCATCGCCAGGTCGGTGCCGGACTCGTCGGGCAGTCGGTAATCCGCCAGGAGGAGGTCCGGCTCGGTGCGGAGGGTGAGCTCGAACGCCTCGGCAGCGTCGGCGGCGATGCCGACCACCAAGATGTCGTCCTGCCGATCCAGGACCAGGCGGAGGCCTTCCGCCACCAGCCGGTGATCGTCCACGACGAGCACGCGAATCATCGGGTGGGCGCTGGGCGGATTCTCGAGAGGCATGACCGTGCGCCGGCCTGCCTCGTCTCCGTGTGGCCCATGCGTCGAAAATGGCCGGCGTCGGGGCCGCTGTCGACGTACCGGCGGACGTCCGGGCATTCCTCCAAACGGTCGGGAGACGCGCGCCAAACGGCCGGCCCCGGCAGTGCTAACCGGCCGGGGCCGTAGGCGTGCTCCTCAGCAGGAAGGTGAGCCCCTCAGCCGCGGTCGGATGGGCATAGATCGCGCCGCGCATCGCCGTATAGGGAAGGCGGCCGACCATCGCCGTCTGGACGGCGGCCATCAGCTCGGTGGCCTCCGCGCCGAAGACCGTGAAACCCAATATCTCGTCGCCGTCCGCCGCGATCAGCATCTTCATGAACCCGCGCGGCTCGGAGAGCGTTCTGGTCCTCAGGACGGCCGCCATCGGCTGGCTGAGCAGGCGATAGGCGATGCCACGGCGCCTCGCCTCGGATTCGTTGC
>JBAPVZ010000628.1:0-3426 GCA_049283435.1 Candidatus Dormiibacterota bacterium | reverse complement strand
GCCCAGCGCTTGGGCGCCCCGGTCGCATCCCTGCTGAGATTCGCAAGCTCCGGGCGAGGTAGCCTCTGCCCATGGATGACCTCACCTTCGCCGAGTCGGTCGTCGTGGCTCGCCAACCCGAAGCCCTCTACGACATGGTGTCGGACGTGACCCGCATGGGCGAGTGGAGCCCGGTGTGTAAGACGTGCTGGTGGGACGGCGACGAGCGCGGGGTGGGCGCGTGGTTCAACGGCCGGAACGTGCTCCCCGAACGGACCTGGGAGACGCGCTCCCGGGTCGTGGCGGCGGATCGGGGTCGGGAATTCGCGTTCATCGTCGGCGGTGATCGCGTTCGGTGGGGCTACACGTTCACGCCCGTCGAGGGCGGTACGCGCCTGAGCGAATCCTGGGAGTTCCTCGCCGGGGGCCTGGCGATGTTCAAGGAACGGTACGGCGCCGACGCTGACGCGCAGGTCGCGGATCGCGCGCAGGCGGCCCGGAAGGGCATCCCCGCGACGCTGGCGGCAATCAAGCAGGCTGCCGAGTCGGAGTGAGCCGGCGGGCCGCGGCGCTCGGGAGCCCGGGAGCTGCCGGGGCCGCGTCAACGCACCGTCGCCGCCCAGCCGGCGTCGCCTGACGCGACGGGAACCGTACGCTCGGCGTCGGAGGGGGGGCGCCGGCGGCGAGCTGAGGCGTGGATTGGGAGCTCACCCCAGGAAATCGGGGCTCACCCACAGGAAGACGAGGAGAGGAGAAGGAATGACGACCGAGGTCCGGCATCGCTTCGGCCAGGACGATCTCGACCGCCTGCGGTTCGTCCAGGGGGCGGACCTGTCGCCCGACGGCACGCTGGCTGTCTACGCCCAGTTCACGACCGACCCCGACGAGGAGAAGGACCACACCGCGCTGTGGATCGTCAACGTCGCGAGCGGCGAGACGCGACGGCTCACCTCCGGCACCGGCAAGGACTCGGCGCCGGCCTTCTCGCCCGACGGCAGGCAGGTGGCATTCCTCTCCGACCGCACGGGCAAGGCGCAGATCCATGTGATCTCGGTCGACGGGGGGGAGGCGACGCCGGTCACGTCCCTGGACCAGGGCGTCGGCGGAGCTCCGGTCTGGTCTCCCGACGGCAGGCAGCTCGCCTTCGCCGCCGGACCGCAACGCCCGCCGCGCGAGCCGTCCAGCCCGTACCGGATCACGCGAGCCGTGTACCGCTTCGACGCCGTCGGCTACATCGACGACGTCAAGCAAGACCTGTGGGTCGTGGCCGCCGAGGGAGGCAAGGCTCGGCGCCTGACCGACGACGCCCACATGAACAACAATCCGCACTGGGCGCCCGACGGGCTCGGGTTGATCTATGCCAGCGGCTTCGATCCGGCGGCGACCGTTCCCTGGCCGCAGCTGCGCCACGTCGACCTCGAGGGGAACGTCCACGACATCCCGCATCCGCCGGGTTTCGTCGTGGCAGCGGCGTATGCACCCGACGGCAGGTTGGTCGTGCAGCTTGGGTTCAACGCTCACCGGCCGATCGGCTCCAAGTCCGAGCTCTACGTCAGCAGCGCGGACCTCCGCTCCTTCGAGTGCCGCACGGCCACGCTGGAGGGTCAGGTCGGTGGCGGCTTTCAGGGGGATACGCCGCCGGCTCCGGCCGTGCCGAGCATCCAGTTCCTCCCCGACGGGCGCGCGCTGCTGCAGGTGCAGGTCGGCGGCAGCGCCCCCCTCTTCGGCATCGCCCTGTCCGGGCCCGAGTCCTTCGAGCAGCTGACGCCGGACGGACAGGCGTGCCTGCCCCTCGCGGCTGCGGCCGGCAAGTTCCTCTTCACCGCGACGGACTTCAACGAACCGGGAGACCTGTACCTGCTGGACGGCACGGGGACGACCCGGCTCACGCGCCTCAACGACGGTGCGCTGGCCGCCGTCGAGCTCCCCGAGGTCAGGGAGGTCATCGCGCGCGGCGCGGACGGCGAGCGCGTGGAGGGCTGGTTCCTGGAGCCCCGGGGTGGGAGTGCGCCCCATCCGACCGTGCTCTACATCCACGGAGGGCCGCATGGCGCCTTCGGGCACGCCTTCCATGCCGACATGCAGCGGCTCGCGGGTGCGGGCTACGGCGTGCTGCTCGCCAACCACCGGGCGTCCACCGGGTATGGCGACGCCTTCGCGAACCAGGTGGTCGGTGACTGGGGGAATCACGACTACCTGGATCTGATGGCGGCCGTCGACCGCGCCATCGAGCTGGGGCTGGCCGACGCCGACCGGCTCGGCGTCTGCGGGCTGTCGGGAGGGGGGAACCTGACCTGCTGGATCGTCGGGCAGACGAACCGCTTCAAGGCGGCCGTTCCCGAGAACCCGGTCACGAACTTCATCAGCATGTTCGGAGTCCAGGACATCGGCATCTGGTTCGCGCAGGCGGAAACCGGTGGGGCGCCGCACGCCGTCCAGGAGACCTACCTGCGCATGTCGCCGATCACCAACGCGCATCGCTGCACGACGCCGACGCTGCTCGTGCAGGGGGAGTCGGACATGCGGTGCCCTCCCGAGCAATCGGAGCAGTTCTACGCCACGCTGACCCTGGCCGGGTGTCCGGTGGAGATGCTGCGCCTGCCCGGTGTGCCCCATGCCGGCGCGATCAACGGTCCATTGCCGATCCGACGTGCCCAGAACGAAGCTCTGGTCGAATGGATGGACCGATGGATCCTGGGCAAGCCGGCGCCGGCGGCACGCGAGGACGACGGGCAGGCGGCCACGTAGGCGGGAACGAAGGCCGGCGGGAATCCGGGGCGCGCCGTGTCCTCGTCCAACTCGCCACCTGACCGACCGGCTGATGACGACAGACGGCGGGCGAGTGGGGATGGCTCGGCAAGTAGGGTGATCCCGATGTGAACCCGATGTCACCTGCCGGGGGCCACCGATCGGGCTTGCTGAGCATGCTCGAGGAGACGGTGGCGAGCCTCGAGCCTGGCTACTTCGCCATCGTGATGGCCACCGGCATCCTGTCCACGGCAGCGCTCACGCTGGGCCTGCCCTGGCTCTCCCTTCCCCTGCTGGGGATCGCGGCAGCGGCCTATCTCGTCCTCTGCGCGCTCACCGCCTGGCGGGTGATCCGCTTCCCGGCGCGCATCCTCGGCGATGCGACCAGCCCGGGCCGTGCCTTCACGCTGCTCACGTTCGTGGCCGCGAGCAGCGTGCTCGGGACCCGCCTGGCTGCTTCCGGTCAGACTGCCGTGGCGGAAGTGCTGGCCGTCGTCGCCGCCGCCGGATGGCTGTTGCTGACCTACGCGATCCCGGCGCGCCTCATCGCCGCGCGGCCGAAGGAACCGCTGGCATCGGCGGTCAACGGCACCTGGCTGATCTGGGTCGTGGGGACGCAGTCGGTCGCCGTCGCGCTGGCCACGTTGGCCCCTGTGCACCCCGGCCAGATGGCCGGAGTCGCCTTTGCCAGCGTCGTCC
>JBAPVZ010000627.1:0-17991 GCA_049283435.1 Candidatus Dormiibacterota bacterium | reverse complement strand
GCCGGCGAGCGACCCGGGTGCCAGCCGGGTCGGCCCCCCGTCGGCGACCGTCAGGCAGCGGTGGGCGGTGAGGGCAGGGATGCCGAGGCTCGCGCCGAGGTCGAACGACGCGCCGTCGGGCAGGGGCACCGCCTGTCGCGCGGGGAGCACGACGTACTCCTGCGCGGTGCCGTTGACCCGCTGCCAGGCAGCCTCCCACAGCCAGACGCGCTGGCCCGGCGCGAGCGTCGAAACGTCGGGCCCCACCGCGTCGACAACACCGGCGCCGTCCTGGTTCGGCACCCGCTCGACGCCCTGGGATCCGGTGGACCGCGCTCCCGAGCGGGCCTTCCAGTCGGTCGGATTGACGCCGGAGACGGCGACCTTGACGCGTACCTCACCCGACCCCGGCTCGGGGACCGGACGCTCCGCCAGCCGCAGCACGTCGGGGCCGCCGGTTCCCGTGTAGACGATCGCTCTCATACCGCAGAGTAACTCGCGCCGCCGGGCGTTGTTCCGTGGGGCGTCGTTCCGACCCAGCATGCGATCCTGACCCCATGGCGCTTTCTGCAGCCCGCTACGGGTCGTTGCTGACCGAGCAGACCGCCCTGCTCGCCGCCCATCTGGAGCCAACCACGATGGGCCGCGACGTGCCGGCCTGTCCCGAGTGGACGCTGGCACAGCTCGCGACCCACGTCGGCGGGGTGCAGCGATGGGTCGCGGCCTTGATCGAGCAGCGGGCGCGCGAGCCCCTGTCCGACGTCGATCCGTCGTTCAACCCGCCCGCCGGCGCGGACGCGGCAGCCCTCGCGGCGTGGTTGCGGGAGGGTGCGGCGCTGCTCGCCGGCGCGGCGGCGGAGGCGGGCCTGGACGCTGCCGTGTGGACCTGGTCGGGCGACGATCGGGTCGGGTTCTGGCTACGGCGGATGACGCTCGAGGCCGCCGTGCACGCCGTGGACGCACAGGTCGTCACGGGCGAAGCCCGACCCATCCCGGCCGACCTCGCCGCCGACGGCATCAGCGAGTGGCTCTGGATCGTGTCCCTTCCGACCGCGCCGGCGATTCGCCCGCTCCTGCTCGAGCTGCGCGGGGAGGGAGAGACGCTGCACTTCCACGCGACCGACGACGGTCTCGGCGAGGCGGGGGAGTGGATGGTGCACCGGACGCCGGCGGGAGTGCGCTGGGAGCACGGCCACGGCAAGGGCACGGTCGCGGTGCGCGGTGCCGCGTCCGACCTCTACCTGCTGATGATGCGACGCCTCGAGCCCGGCACCGCTTCGGTTCAGGTGCTCGGCGACCCCGAGTTGCTCGACCACTGGCTCGAGCGCACGCCCTTCTGACGGCACCCACCCCGCAGCCTCTGGTGCCCGCTCCGGTGTCCGCATTCCGGCCCCGATCGGGCCTATGCTCCCGGCGCTGTGGAAGGCCCCGATCTGCGCCCGCCCTACCTGTCCGGACCGCTGGTCTATCTGCGCGCACCGATCGAGGGTGACAAGGAGACGGCGGGTGCCTGGCTGGACGACACCTTCCCGATCAACAGTCCCCGGGCGGAGGCTCTGCTCAAGGAGGAGTACGGCGCCCGTCCGGGGCCCCGTTCCCGGCTGCGCCTGATGATCGTCCGGCGCGATGGCGACCGCGTCGTCGGCGGGGTTCGCGTCTCCTGGGGCTCCGAGGGTCGGCGGTGCAACCTCGACTTCACGATGGCCCCCGGCGAGCCGGATGCGGACTCGCTTCGCGCCGACGCGCTGTCGACCGTGGTCGCCTGGCTGCGCGACCAACTCGAGGCGATGGTCGTCGGCGTCACGCTGGCGGCGGATCAGCGCGCCACCGTGCAGGCTGCAGAGGCGGTCGGGATGGTGCGCAACGGCACGCTCCGAGCCTGGTTCAAGCGGTCCGACGGACGCGTCGACGCGGTCGTCTACGAGGCGCTGAACCCGAACTGGGTCGTGCGTGATGCGTAACCCCGTGCTCGCCGGCGAGCGCGTCTACCTCCGTGCCCTGGAGCCTGCCGACGCCGATCCCCTGGCGCGATTGGACGCGATCGAGGAGGACACGTTCATGTATCGCCAGCGGATCCCGAGCAGCCCCCTGGCGCATGCCTCCTGGATCGAGGGGGCCTACCACGGAGCGCCCACCCGGATCGATCGCGTTCGCCGTCTGCATGCGTGGAGACGATCGTTTCCTGGGCGTCGTGGGAGTGGACGGGCTGGATTGGGTGCACCGGACCGGCGAGACGTTCAGCTTCCTCGGGCCGGCCGATGTCCGAGGCCGGGGCTATGGCACCGAGGCCAAGCATCTCCTGCTCGAATACTGCTTCGATCGCTTGGACCTCCTCGTCCTCTGTTCGGAGGTCGCAGAACCGAACACCCGGTCCGCCGCCGCACTGTCGAAGCAGGGCTACCGGAGAGCGGGCGTACGGAAATGGGCGGACGTCACGGGTGGGCGGTACATCGACGATCTCCTGTTCGACCTGACGCGGCGGGACTGGCTGGCGGCCCGTGAGGCGTGGCTCGCATCACGCCCGGCACCGGGGGACGGCTGAGCGGGTCGTGTTCGAGCGAGGCCCGGCCGACGGGTGCTGTCGCCCCCGAGGCACCCCGACCCGCGGCTCGCATTGCCGCCGGTGCCGGAGCCGGGGGCGTCGGCGGAACCTGCCCGATGATCGTGCAGCGGCTCGGCGAACTTCGCGACCCCGATCGTCTCCCAGCGCTCGTCGAGCTGTGGAACCGCGCCCTCGGCCCGGACTTCCCGATGCGGCCCGAGCTCCTGCGGCAGGCCTGGGATCGATTCGTCGACGAGGACGCGTCGGGCGCCGTCGTCGAGGCGGGCCGGCCGGTCGCGTTCCTGCTCGCGAAGCAGAGCGCCGATCTGCCCTGGTCCGAGGAGCGCCGGCGACGCTGCTGGCTCAGCGCCCTCGCCGTCAATCCCGACCGCCAGCGGGACGGACTCGGGAGCCGGCTCGTGGCGCGCGCGCTGGAGGCGTTCCGAGCCGCGGGCGCGACGGGCGTAACGCTCGGCGAGGACCCTGGGTACCTCCTCTCCGGCGATCCGGCGGGGCGCTCGTTGGGCTTCTGGCGCCGGTATTCGCTCGTCGAGCGGGGCGTCAACACGGACATGCTCGTCGACCTCGCGAGTTGGCCTGCGCCCGACCGGCTGCCGGAGCTGCGGCCGGCGCGCGAGTGGGCCGAGGTGGTGCGCTTCCTCGATCGAACGGTCCCGGGCCGCTGGGCGTGGGAGGCGCGGGAGCACGAGCGGGTGGGCACCGATCCCGGACGCTGCCTGCTGCTCGAGGCGGACGATGGCATCGCCGGATTCCTCGTCCTGTCCCCGCCGGGATCGGGTCCTCTGATCCATCCCGGCCGCAGCTGGGAGGCTGCGCTGGGGGGCCGCGTCGCCGGCATCGGGCCGCTCGGCATCGATCCGGCACGGCACGGTCAGGGGCTGGGCACCGGCCTCGTCGCCGCCTCACTCGCGCGCCTGCGCGACCTCGGCGTGGACCACGTGGTCGCCGATTGGACCTCCCGCGTGACGTTCTACGAGCGGCTTGGATTCAGGGTCTGGCGGCGGAACGTGCGCGCCTCGATCCAGCTCGACTGACGGGTCGCGGCCCCACGCGGACGGGCGTCCTGGCCTCCCAGGTCAGTGGCCGGCGGTCGCCGCCGGCCACAGCTGGGCGCTCGCCCGGCGCGCGCCCTCCGCCTGCGCCGCGAGCTTCGCCCAGACGATGCTCGGGACGACCGTCGCCATGCCGGCGAACGTGCCGAAGCCGCAGTCGGTGCCGGCGACGACGCGCTCGCGCCCGACCACCTCCGCGTACCGGAGCAGACGCTGAGCAACGAGGTCGGGGTGCTCGACGAAGTTCGTCGTCGTGTCGATCACGCCGGGGATCAGGTAGCGATCGTCGGGCAGTGCGACCGCCTGGAACACCTGCCACTCGTGCCCGTGGCGCGGGTTCGACGCCTCGAGCGAGATGCCCGCCGGCCGGGCCTCGAGCACGAGGTCGACAATGTCCTGCAGCGGCACGTCGTGCGTGTGCGGGCCCTCGTAGTTGCCCCAGCAGAGATGCATGCGCATGCGCTCTGCCGGGACGTCCTGCACCGCGTGGTTCAGCGCCTCGACGTTGCGCGCGACCTCTCGGCGGAACTCGTCCAGCGTGAGCTCGGCGAACCGCGAGTGGCGGCTCATCGCGAGGTCCGGGCAGTCGAGCTGGAGCAGCACGCCCGCCTCCGCGATCGCGCGGTATTCGGCCCGCATCGCGTCGGCGATCGCCGCCAGGTAGGCGTCGCGGCTGCCGTAGTGCTGATCGACGAAGAAGTGCGCGATGACGCCGGGCGACGCCGCACTCATGAACAGTCGATCGTCCCCGATGCCCTGACCGTGGGCGGCTGCCTTCAGCGTCGCCAGGTCCCGCTGGACCGCGTCGGCATCGCGCAGCCGGATCTCGCCGGTGCAGCTCGGTGCGCGGAGCGCGGTGCCCTGCATCCTCAGGCGCCAGCGCTCGGCGAAGTCGGGGTGGTCCTCCAGCTCCAGCCGCCGGGGCGCGTAGCTGTCGACGTCGCCGTCGAACCCGCTGAGCCGCTCGCGCACGTAGGTCGCGTAGCCGGTCTTGCCCTGCTCGCCGTCGTTCAGGAGATCGACACCGGCCTCGACCTGACGCCGGACGGCGTCCTCGACCGCCGCCTTCGCCTGCTCCGCGATCCCCGGCGCGGCTCTCCGCTCGGCCTGCGCGACGAGCAGCTGGTCGAGCTCGGCGGGGCGCGGAAGGCTGCCGGTATGCGTCGTCAGGATGCGGTCCATCCGACCACGATAGCCCGCCCGCTCCGGGCCGGGCAGGGCCGCTCCCGAGATCAGCGCGGCCGCTCTGCGATCAGCGCGGACGTTCAGAGATCAGAAGGCAGGAACCCGGCGATGACGTCGGCCGCGCGCGCATCCCCCGGGAGGTCGCGCCGTCGCAGCGCGTCGACGACCCGACACTTCTCGTCGGGACGCGGCGGGCCGGCCTTGAACTTCGCTTGCGAACGGACGACGTGGAGGCGGATCGTCGCCAGCTGCCGGAGGCGGCCGCCATAGAAAGGGCCATCCCCGACCGGCTCGTAGGCGCCGTCCGGCTCGTAGTGGGCGAGCAGGCGCGCGAGCGCTCCGGCGACGTCGCCAGGGTCGGTCGACCACGTCGCCTCGCACTCGAACGCGACCGCGAGGTAGTGGAGCGTCGCCCGGCCGCCGTCGCGCGCGTCGACCGCGTCGTGCGGCGTCCAGGCGAGGTAGTCGGCGACGAGGAACGTGACGCTCGGGTTGTGCTGCACCGCGGCGAACGTCGGGTCGGCCTGCACGGCATGGAGCTCGATCTCGTCTCCGGTCTTGACGAACGGCAGCAGCGTCACCTGCGGGTGGCCGCCGGGCTCCGTCGCGACGAGCGTCCCGTGGCGCTGCCCGGCGACGAACCGGTCCGCCACCTCGGGGTCGATGCGATACCGCGTTGAATCGAACATGCTGTCACAAAAGATACTATGTGCTGTTACGAAGAGGGTGTCGCGGACCTCCGATGGCAAGACTTGTGAGGACGGCGCCATGAGCCATCGGGCAAACGATAGCCGCCCGCCCGCCCCGCCGCTGCATCGGCCCTCCCCAATCGGTGACGTCGGCATCACGCAGCCGTCACGACCAGCGGCGAGAGTGAGTGACGCAGGCGTCCCGAGCCTCACGGGACCACCGCCCAGATCGGCCGGGACAACGTCCTTGAAAAATCGCGCGTCCGACGTATGGAGGATGCACATTCACAGGCTCGGATGACGGCCCCCTGGCTGGGCTGCGTCGAGCCTCGCACTGCTGGCTGCTGGCGAAACGGGAGACACATGATCATGAACAGACGATTTGCGCGACGGTCGCGTTGCGCCCGGCTGGCCGCGGAGAGGAACGAATGAGCACGGAGCACACCCAGACCATCTCGACCGACGTGCTCGTCGTCGGATCCGGGCCGATCGGCTCCGCCGTCGCCCGCCGCCTGGTGGAGGGTGGGCGCCATGTGCTGATGATCGATGCCGGACCGAAGTTGTCCGAGCGTCCCGGCGCCCACCTCAAGAACGCCTATCTCTACCAGCGCAATCTGGACCTCTTCGCGGACATCATTCGGGGGCATCTCCACCTGGTCTCCGTGCCCCCGGACCCGAGGCCCGAGATCACGCTCGATCCGGGCGCGTTCATGTTCGATCCCAAGCGGTACGGGGGCTTCGTGCAGAACACCCAGAACCCCGATCAGGACCCCCGGACGAACCTCGACGCGGCGGCCGTCACCTACGGGGTCGGTGGGATGGCGACGCACTGGACCTGCGCGATCCCCCGTCACCACCCCACGGTCGAGCGCCACGGTTTCCTCAGCGATCAGCAGTGGGACGAGCTCTACACCGAGGCGGAACAGCTCCTCAATCTGCACACTGACGTCTTCGAGCATTCAGTCCGCCACCAGATCGTCCGGGATGCGCTGCGGCAGGAGTACCCGGAGCTGACCGAGCCCTACCACGTGCAGAATCTTCCGCTCGCGGTCGAGCGCCGCCAGGACAATCCGAACTTCGTGCACTGGAGCGGAGCCGACACCGTGCTCGGCCCGCTCGCCGACGGCGCCCACGCGGATCGCTTCGAACTGCGGCCGCAGCACCTCTGCCGCCGTCTGGTCCCCAGCTCCGACGGATCGCGCATCCTCTATGCCGAAGTACAGGATCTGGAGAACTGGCGCACCCTCCGCATCGAGGCGGATCAATACTTCGTCGCCTGCAACGCCATCAACACTCCCCAGCTCTTGTGGGCGTCGGGGATCCGGCCCGAGCCGCTCGGACGCTGGCTGACCGAGCAGCCGGTGGCGTTCTGCCAGATCGTCCTCCGCCACGATCTCGTCGAGGCGATCGAGGCGGACGCGCGATTTACCGAGCGAGTCAGGACGCACCGCGGGACGAGTCCCCACGATCCGGTGCCGATCCCGGGCCTCGATCCCGAGCCCAACGTCTGGATTCCGGTCTCCGAAGACCGGCCCTGGCACTGCCAGATCCATCGCGATGCGTTCAACTACGGCGACATCGCTCCCAACGTCGACACCCGTCTGGTCGTGGACCTGCGCTGGTTCGGCCTCGTCGAGCCTCGCCCGGACAACCGCGTCTGGTTCTCGGAGCGCTTCGCCGACAGCTTCGGGATGCCACAGCCGACGTTCGAGTTCACCCTGAGCAGAGAAGATCGAGACCGGCAGCACCGGATGATGCGGGACATGCTGCGCGCGGCGAACGTGCTCGGCGGCTTCCTGCGTGGATCGGAGCCGCAGTTCGTCTCACCCGGCCTGCCGCTGCACTTCGCCGGGACGATCAGGATGGGTGACGACCCGGCGACCAGCGTCGTCGACGCCGATTCTCGGGTGTGGAACATCGACAACCTCTTCCTGGGCGGCAACGGCCTGGTCCCGACCAGCCAGGCCAGCAACCCCACCCTGACCAGTGTCGCGATGGCAGTGCAGGCTGCCAGAGGGATGTTGGGAGCGAGCCGCGCATGACCCCGCCGGCACTCTTCCAGCCCGGCCAGGTACAGATCGGGATCACCCCGACCTGCTGGACGAACGACGACTTCCCGCTGCTCGGGAACGAGATCTCGTTCGAGCAGTGTGTCAGCGAAATGGCGCTGGCCGGCTATCAGGGTTGCAGCGTCGGGCATCGCTACCCGACCGACCCGAAAGGGCTCAAGGCGGCGCTCGATCTGCGGGGCCTCTGCGTCTCGGAGATGTGGGGCAGCGCGTACTTCACCGTCCGGGACATGCAGCAGTCCACAGTGGACGAGTTCCGCCGCCAGCTGGCCTTCATCAAAGCGATGGGCGGGACCGACATCGGCCTGGCCGAGCTGGGGCACTCGGTGCATCAGCGGCCGGTCGCCCTGAAGGCCAACAAGCCGGTCTTCGACGATGCCCAGTGGAAGCAGATGGTGGACGGGCTGCATCGTCTCGGTGAGATCGCCGCCGCCGAGAACATGAGGCTGTGCTACCACCACCACATGGGAACCGGGGTGCAGAGCCGTCAGGAGGTGGACCGCCTGATGGCCGATACCGACCCCGCGCTGGTCCATCTGCTGCTCGACACCGGTCACCTGTACTGGGCGGGTGACGATCCGGTTGCACTTGCCAGAGACCATGCCGAGCGCATCAAGCACGTTCACCTGAAGGACATTCGCCGCCCGTTGATGGAAGAGTCCGATCGGCTCGGGCGAAGCTTTTCGCAGGCGATCCTCGCCGGTGTCTTCACCGTTCCCGGCGATGGCGACGTCGACTTCACCGCGATTCTCGGCGCCCTGGCTGACCGCGGATACCAGGGATGGCTCGTGGTCGAGGCCGAACAGGACGCGAGCCAGGCCCACCCGCTCACCTACGCCAAGATGGCTCGCTCCCACCTGCGCGAGGTGACCGGACTGTGAGGGGTCATCCGGCCGGCGACCACGTGCGCGGGGTCCTCGAATCAAAGGGTCAGGAAGAGCTCATGCAAGCACCTATCTTTGCGCCCTCCGTCGTCGAGGACGGTCTCACCGACGGCTACTGGATCCAGGCCGTCGACGTCGACGGCGACGGCCGGCCGGACCTGGTGACGTCGGGACTTGCCAACGGGGAGGTCGCCTGGTATCAGAACCCCGACTGGCAGAAGCGGCGCATCGCCCGGTTCGACAAGACCGTCTCGTTGGTGGTCGGTGACGTGGCCGGTGACGGGCGATCCGACATCGTCGTCTGCCACGACTACGGACAGTGCATGTTCGACTGTCAGCCGGAGGACGGCAAGATCTCCTGGCTGCGCAATCCGGGCCGGCCCAGCGATCGTGACTGGGAGTCGCGGCCGATCGGTGATCTCGTCGCCACTCACCGGCTCGCGCTCGGTCACTTCACCGGTCGGGACCTCGAGCTCCTCGCCCTCCCCGTCGTCGGACCCGACGGTGGGCCGGGGGCCGTTCACTCCCCCGTCCGGGTGACGCTCTATCGGCGTCCGGCCGACGTTCTCGAGGCCACGGCGTGGGCGCCCAAGGTGGCCGACGGATCGAGCTTCCGGGTCATCCACGCGGTGGCGCCCTGGCAGCGGGAGGGGGCGCCGACCGAGCCGCAGTCCCTGCTGCTGGCCAGCGAGGAGGGCATCAGCTGGTTCGGGGCCGGCCCGGGCGGGTGGGAGAGCATCCGGCTCGCCGAGGGTGAGCCCGGACAGGTCCCGCGGACCCAGTTCAAGGGGAGTGGCAATCTCGCGGTCGGCCGGGCCGACGACGACCCCTGTGCGTACATCGCGGCGGTCGAGCCGTTTCACGGCAACACGGTTGCGCTCTACACGAAGGAGGCGGGCGGCACCCTCACCGACGCCCGCTGGAGGCGGACCGTCCTCGACGTTTTCGGCGATCCCAACGAGCGGGGCGAGGGCGCGGCGCATCACGTGGTCGCGGCAGACTTCGACGGCGATGGCGACGACGAGTTCCTCGTCGCCCTTCGGGGTCCGCTGCCCTGGCAGGGGGTCTTCTACTACAAGGTCGTCGATCTGGAGCACTGTTTCGTCGTCAAGGTCCGCGTCTCCACCCCCTCGGCAGCTCGGATCGCGGTCGCCGACTTCGACGGCGACGGCCGCCTCGACTTCGCCACCACCGGCTACTACACGCCTGGCTACTTCCTCTGCGATCAGCCTCAGGTCGTCCTCTTCCTCAATCGGTTCGGCCGGCCGGTCCCCGACCAACCGACCATCCCGCCCGGTCCCCGCGGTGGTTGACGGTCCCGGCGAACGGCCGCACCGGCGCTCCTCGCGCCAACCAGTGGGGCCCGCCCGTCGCTGCCCGTCCGGGCGCTGACCGACGTCGATGCCGACCAAATCCAAACGCCGGGTGACGTGGACACCCCCCGCCCTGTCAAGGCTGCCGCTGATGCCGATCGTTTGGATCGTTCTCCTCGCCGGAGTGGTCGTGGAGAGTGCGCACGCGCTGCTGCACCTCGGCGGCACCGGCCAGAACCTCCTCTTCGACGACTGGCTTCACGACTCGCTGATGGTCGCCGCGGCGCTGCTCTGTCTGTGGCGAGCCATCCACTATCCGGAGCGCGACTGTCGAGCCGGCTGGACCTTCATCGGCGTCGCCTACCTCGTTTTCGCCGTCGGGGACGTGATGTGGAGCCTGCTCTACAGCCGCACCGGATCAGAGCCGAATCCGGCGTACCCGATCCCGCCCGACTTCCTGTACCTGGCCTGGTACCCGCTCATGTTCGTCGGCCTCGGGCTGCTGGTCCACGACCGGGTGCCGCGCTTCGAGCTGCACCGCTGGATCGACGGGATCGTCGTCATGATCATCGTGGCCACACCGGGCATCACCGTCGTCCTCCAGCCCCTCCTCGAACGGCCCTCGCCGGCCGGCCCCTTGGAGAAGGCCGTCGACATCGCCCCCGCCTTCGGCGACGTGCTGCTCCTCGGCGGCATCCTCGGCGTGTACGGGCTCATGGCGTGGAGGCCGGCACGCGCCTGGCTGCTGATCGGACTCAGCCTGATGTTGACGACGTTGGGCGACGATGCCTTCGCCGTGCAGGGGGTGGGGGCAGCCTATCAGGAGGGCCACTACGACTTCCTGTGGACGGCAGGCGCCCTGATCATCGCCTGGGCCGCCTGGCATCCGGCGCCGGCCCGGCTCGAGCCCAAGGACATCTTCGGCTGGCGAGCGATCGCGCTGCCGGTGGCGGCCCAGGCGTTGGGCGCCGCCGTCCAGATCTACGGGCTGTTCCAGGAGATTCCCACCAGCGAGCGGCTGATCACGTTCGCGGTGCTGGTGATCGGGACGATGCAGATCATCGCGTCGCGGCCGCAGAAGAACCGCCAGCACCGAGCACGTGCCGCGCCCGCGGGGCCCAGCTCGACACCACAGGAACTGCCGGAGGCGGCCGCGGGGGAGAGTGGGCGAGAGGTGGGCCTGAGCCGCACCGACAAGACCGAACCGTGAACTTGATAGGGACGAGCCATGCCATATAAGCCGATCGAGGAGTACGGGATCATCGGGGATCTCGACACCCTCGCCCTCGTTGGAACCGACGGAGCGATCGACTACCTCTGCTATCCGCACTTCGACTCACCGACGATCTTCGCTGCGTTGCTGGACGACCAGAAGGGCGGCGACTTCACGATCGGTCCACTGACCGGGGGCGCCCGGCTGAAGCAGATGTACCTGCCCGACACGAACGTGCTCCTCACCCGCTTCCTCTCCGATGACGGGGTGGGCGAGATCACCGACTTCATGCCGGTCGACGACGCCCGCCACCCCCACGCGATCGTGCGGCGCGTCACGGGTGTGCGCGGCCCGTTCTCGTTCACCTTCCGCTGCGCGCCGCGGTTCGACTATGGCCGCGCGGAGCACACGGTCGAGCAGCGCGACGGCGTCGTGATCTTCCGCTCCCAGGCCGGCGATGGGATGGTGCTCAGGTTGCAATCCCCGGTCCCGCTGGAGGTCCGCGCCGGCGCGGCTGTCGGTGAGTTCACGCTCGACGCGGACGAGACGGTCGATTTCGTGTTCGAGGCGATCGATCCCGCGGTCGCCACGCCGCCCGAGGAGCCGCCGTGGGTCGACCTGGCCCTGCGTCACACCATGGACTACTGGCGGAAGTGGGCAGGCCGGTCTCGCTACCGAGGACAGTGGAAGGAGATGGTCGGTCGGTCGGCGCTCGCCATCAAGCTGCTGACCTCACTGCGCTTCGGGTCGATTGCCGCCGCCGGCACCTTCGGATTGCCGGAGATGGTGGGCGGCGAGCGCAACTGGGACTACCGCTACACGTGGATCCGGGATGCGTCGCTGACGGCGGCCACGCTGATCCGGCTCGGGTTCGTCGACTCGCCGCGCGCGTTCGTGGAGTGGATCGAGCAGCGCTACCGCGAAGCCGAGGAGCCGGGCAAGCTCCAAATCATGTACGGGATCGACGGCCGTCACGATCTCACCGAGGAGACGCTGGGACATCTCGAGGGCTACCGAAAGTCGGCTCCGGTGCGGGTCGGCAATGCCGCCTACGAGCAGCTCCAGGTCGACATCTACGGCGAGTTGCTCTACTTGATCGACCTCTTCGACGAGAACGTGGAACGGATCTCCTACGACTTCTGGCAGCACATCTCGTGCTCGGTGAATTGGGTGTGTGACAACTGGGCACGCCCCGACGAGGGGATCTGGGAGGTTCGAGGCGGCCCGCAGGAGTTCCTCTACTCACGCCTCATGAGCTGGGTCGCGCTCGATCGAGGCATCCGCATCGCCCAGCGGCGCGCCCTACCGGCTCCACTCGATCGCTGGATTCGGGAACGGGACGCGGTCCACCACGACATCTACCACGACTTCTGGCATCCGGAGCGCAACGCGTTCGTGCAGCACAAGGGAAGCAATACCCTGGATGCCTCGACGCTGCTCATGCCGATGGTCGGCTTCATCGCGTCTCGCGACCCGCGCTGGCTGGCCACGCTCGAGAGCATCGGACGCGAGCTGACCGACGACGTTCTCGTCTATCGCTACCTCACCGAGCAAGCCGCGGCCGACGGGCTGACCGGCAACGAGGGCACGTTCTGCATGTGCTCCTACTGGTACATCGAGTGCCTGGCTCGCGCCGGCCAGTTGGAGAAGGCGCAGCTGCTGTTCGAAAAGATGCACGGTTACGCCAACCATCTGGGCCTCTACGCCGAGGAGATGGACCCGACCGGCCGCTACCTGGGCAACTTCCCCCAGGCGTTCACCCACATCGGCCTCATCAGCACCGCGCTGTATCTCGAGCAGGCTCTGTCCGATGAGGAATAGGCGACTCGTGCGGGCTCGACCGAAGCGATGACGACTTCGCGGAGAGCCACGAACGGCGTGCGCAGCCGGTCGTGCGCCCGCCGGTCACCGATCGGCGCTGCCGGCCGAGGGCGCCTCGGCTTGCAGCGTGTGCAGCGCCTCGCGGATGTGCCGGTTGGCATCGAGCAGCGACGAGAACACGTGGCGCACGGTGCCGGCCTTGTCGATCACGAAGGTGACGCGGCCCGGCATGAGGCCGAACAGGCCGGTCGCCCCGAACTGCTTGCGCACGGCCCCGCCCTGGTCGCTCAGCAGCAGGAACGGCAGCGAGTGGTGATCGGCGAACTTGCGGTGCGACTCGACCGAGTCGGAGCTGACGCCGACCACCTCGGCGCCCGCCTCCTTGAACACGTCGTAGCTGTCCCGGAAGCTGCACGCCTCGGTCGTGCAGCCGGACGTCTCGTCCTTCGGATAGAAATAGAGGACGACCGCCCGCTCGCCCAGGAGGTCGTGGAGCCGCACCGGATTCCCGTTGCCGTCGGGCAGGGTGAAGTCCGGTGCCTGCTGTCCGACTGCCACGCTGGTCCCTGCCATCTCGTCACTCCCTCGTGCATGCGGCGCCGTCGACGCTGTCTCCTACCACGTCCGGCACCACCCTTGGCACCACGTCCTGCATCACACTACGGTGGGCCGCGGCGTCTCGCGCCCATCCGCTTCCCAAGTCCTTCGGGGTCGCTTACCAGGCCCTTTCCGGATTGGCCGTTCCGCTCATCTCCAGTTCATCGAACGGGCGCCAGACTGGAAGCAAGATGATCGACACCGCGCACCGCACCCCCGCTCCGGTCGCCGGGCCGGCACCTCGTGTCGACCTCTTCCGCGCCGCCGAGCTCGGCAACACGAGCTACCTCGTCTCCGACCCCGAGGCCGGCGTCGCGGTCGTCATCGACCCGGTGCGTGACGTCGCCCAGTACCTCGAGCAGGCCGGCCGCCTCGGCGTGCGCATCACGCACGCGCTGGAGACCCACGTCCACAACGACTTCATCTCCGGCGCTCGCGAGCTGGCCGCCGAGGTCGGGTCCACGATCGGTGCCGCCGAGGCGTCCGGCCTGCGCTTCGACCATCTCGGCCTGCGGGGCGGCTCCGCGGTGCCGATCGGCCGCTGGCAGCTCGCCGTCCGGGAGACGCCGGGCCATACGCCGAGCCACGTCAGCTACCTCCTGCAGGGAGCCGACCGCCCGCTCGGGTTGTTCAGCGGCGGCGCGCTGATGGCCGGAGCGATCGCGCGCACCGACCTCTTCGGCCCCGACCGCGCGCCGGCGCTCGCGCTGGAGGCATTTCGCACGCTGCAGGTGCGGCTGCGCGATCTGCCGGACGACCTGGCGCTGTATCCGACGCACGGGGGCGGCTCCTTCTGCGCGAGCGGGGCGCCGGCCGGCACCGCGTCGACGATCGGCGACGAGCGGCTTACGAACCCCTACCTCGCGACGACCGACCTGATGTCGTTCATGGCCCGCGCGCTCCACCAGACGCCGCATCCGATCTACTACGCCGAGATGACGGCGCTCAACCGGCGAGGCGTGCCGCTGCTCGGGCGTTCGCTGCCGGCATTGCCGCGACTCGGTGCCGCCGACGTCGCGGCCGCCCAGACGGAGGGCGCCGTGCTCGTCGACCTGCGGGGCGGCGAAGCCTTCGATCGCGGGCACATTGGCGGGAGCCTCTGTATCGGCCTGCAGGGCGCGTTCGGCCCCTGGGTCGGCTGGCTCGTCCCGCGCAACCGGCCCCTCGTGCTCGTCGGCGGCACCTCCGAGGACCAGCGACTGGCCCAGCGGCAGCTGCTGCGGATCGGGTTCGACAGCGCCCTGGGAGCGCTCGACGGCGGGCTCGAGGCCTGGCAGGAGAGCGGCCGTCCCCTGCAGACCTTCGACAGCGCCGAGATCACGGAGGTCGCGACCTGGATCCTGAGCGGGGAGCAGGTGACGGTGGTCGACGTGCGCAACGAAGACGAGTGGGTGCACGGGCACGTCCCCGGCGCGGTCCATCTCGACGTCGCCGAGGTGCCGCACCACGCGCACGAGCTGCCGCGCGAGGCGCCGGTCGCGGTCTACTGCGCTGCCGGCTACCGCTCGGCGATCGCGGCGAGCCTGCTCGAACAGGCCGGCATCGGCCACATCGTCCACGTCAACGGGCGGTTCGCGAGCTGGCGCGAGCACGGTCTGGCGGAGACGGTGCCCGGCTGATTCGTCACCTGCCCCGCCTCACCGGGCGTCCCGCGGAGACACCGCCTGGAAGAGCCGGGGCCCTTCCGACGGTTGCAGGTCCCGTATGAGTGTTGTTCCCGAGTCCCATGCCGACCTGCTGGAGCGGCCGCTGTTCGCGCATCTCGCGACGGTGCGGCCCGATGGCGCCCCCCAGTCGAACCCGATGTGGTTCCTCTGGGATCCCGACGCGGGGGTCATCAAGCTGACGCACACGAAGGTGCGGAGCAACTACCGGGCGCTGCAGACGGAGCCCCGAGTAGCCCTGTCGATCATCGATCCCGAATCCGGGTATCGGTACCTGCAGGTGCGCGGGAACGTCGAGAAGATCGAGGACGATCCGACCGGCGCGTTCTATCAGACGCTGCAGCAGCGATACCTGGGTAAGAGCGAGCCGGTGGCGGACAAGGACGTGCGCGTCGTGCTGACGATTCGGCCGACCGCCGCCCGCGCGCAGTAACCCCGACGGCCCGAGGCGGCGTGTGATGCCGCCTCGGGTCATCGTCACCCGACGACGAGCGAGGTCGCGCCGTCGATCCAGACCTCGGTCCCGCTGATCACCGACGCGCGGCCGGAGAGGAGGAACAGCGCCAGCTCGGCGACGTCCTCCGGCTGATGGGACGCGCCCTGCGTCGCCGGGATCGGGCGCCCCTGGAACGTCACCGGCAGCTTGATCTTCTCCAGGTCGCGCCGGATCGTCGACTCGCCGATCTGGGTGTCGATGTAGCCGGGGCAGATCGTGTTGACGCGGATCCGGTCGCGTCCCAGCTCGACCGCCATCTTGCGGGCGAAGGTCTGCTGGCCCGCCTTCGCGCACGCGTACGCGGTCGCGCCCTCGGCGCTCCAGATCCGCGTGCCGTGGACCGACGCGGTGACGACGGCGGCGCCTCCCTGCCTCTTCAACCACGGCACCGCGTAGCGGAACGTGAGGAACGTTCCTTTCAGGTTGACGTCGAGCGTCTTCGCCCATTCCTCCGGCTCGATCTCGTCGATCGGCGCCCAGACGCCGTTGATGCCCGCGTTCGCGGCCACCAGATCGAGATGCCCGAACGTGTTGCCGAGCAAATCGATCGCCGTCTTCATCTGGTCCGGCTCGGCGACGTTCGCCGTCAGGGGCAGGCCGGCACCGCCGGCCGCCGTGATCTCGGCGACCGTCGCCTCCGCCCGCACCGGCTGGACGTCGAGCGCGCCGACCCGCGCCCCCTCCGAGGCCAGACGTTTGGCGATCGCCTTGCCGATGCCGGCGCCGGCGCCCGTCACGAGCGCGACCAGTCCGTCGAGCTCGCCTCCATTTCGTGGTTGCTGCTGCAGCTCCCTCTCCTCCGGGCGCACGACGCGGGACCGCGCCGGCTCCGCCGGCGACGTCGCCCATTCTGCGCCGGGCCGCCGGGCGATCAGGCGAGCGCGGCGCCGGCGCTGCGCACCGCCTCGAGGAGTGCCCGCAGGTCGGTTGCGGTCGTCGCGTAGTGGAGGATGCAGGCGCGGAGCACGAAGCGTCCCCCCAGCTCCGCGTTGGTCAGGAAGGCAGTGCCGCCTCGCTGCACCGCGGAGACCAGGCGCCGGTTCAAGTCGTCGAGCTCCCGGTCGCCGCCGGTCCACCCCGCCGGCCGGTAGCGGAAGCAGACGATCGAGAGCGTCGGTTCGGCGACGAGCTCCAGGTCGGGATCGTCGCGGACCAGGTCGGCCAGCGTACGAGCGAGCGCGTTGTGGCGGGCGACGTGCGCCCGCAGGCCCTCTCGCCCGAGGTTGGACAGCACCATCCACAGCTTCAGCGCCCGGAAGCCTCGCGTCTGCTGGACGCCGTACTCGCTGAACCAGGGCAGCTCGCCGCTCTCCGGATCGGTCCAGAGATAGGCGGGGACGAGGCTGAACGCACGGCGCATCTCGGGGCCGTCGCGGAGCAGCACGGCGCCGCACTCGACCGGCACCGACAGCCACTTGTGCGGATCGAGCCCGAGCGAATCCGCCCGCTCCAGGCCGGAGAACAGCGATGCCACGGTGGGATCGAGCCGGCCCACCCCGCCGTAGGCGCCGTCCACGTGCAGCCACACGCCGGCCTCCGCGCAGACGTCGGCGAGCTCGTCGAGCGGGTCGATCGCACCGGTCGCGACCGTGCCGGCGGTCACCGCGACGAAGCCGGGCAGCAGGCCGCCCTCGCGGTCTGCCGCGAGCGCTGCCCGGAGCGCGTCGGGCCGCATCCGGCCGGCGCCGTCGACCGCAATCTGGCGCAGGTTGCGGCTGCCGATGCCGAGCAGTTCGACCGCTTTCCGGAGGCAGCTGTGCCCCTCCGGCGACGCGTAGCCGACGAGGCGCGGCCCCTCACCCTGGAGCCCGTCGCCACGGACCTCGACGCCGGCCCCCTCCAGCGCGTGCTGGCGGGCGACCGCGAGGGCGACGAGGGACGCCATCGAGCCGCCGCTGACGAGGAGCCCCATGCCGCCCTCGGTCGGGAAGCCGGCGAGCTCGCCGAGCCAGCGGATCACCGCGTGCTCCAGGTAGATCGCCGCGTGGTCGCCACCGGCACAGCTGGGGTCGAACGTCGCGGCGAGCATCTCCGCCACGGCGCCGACGGGGAGCGGCGGCGAATTGACCCAGCCGAAGAAGCGCGGGTGCCCGTTGCCCATCGGGTGCGGAAAGAGGTCGTGTCGCACGGTGGCGAGCAGCGCTTCCGCCGCGATCCCTCGGCCCGGCAGCTCGCGATCCAGCAGCCCGGCGCGCTCGGCCGTGGTAATCGGCTGCACGACCGGGCGGCTCGGGACCGCCTCCAGATAATCGGCGGCGAGATCGACCGCCTGGTGCGCGAGACGGCGGAACTCGGCGGCGCCGAGCGGGTCCTGGTCAGTCATCGGCGATCATCCGCAGTATGGCGGCTGCCGGCCGGCTCGCGTCGCGGCGCGAAGGACGCGCCACCTCCGCCGGCAGGCACAGGCGCAGAGGCGATTGACGGCCAGCCTCCGGCGGCGACGGCACCGCTTGCGGAATCGTAGGC
>JBAPVZ010000626.1:0-4463 GCA_049283435.1 Candidatus Dormiibacterota bacterium | reverse complement strand
ATCGTGACCGAGGTCCTGCGCGACGACTGGGAGGCGGCGCACCCGCCCGTCGCGGCGGCGCGAGCGGAGGCGGAGTGACGCTCGATCGGGTGACCGCACGGCCCGCAGCTCAGTCCAGGCGACTCAGCGCCGCCACCGCCCGTAACCCCCAGGCGCCCCTTACCAGTGAAGAGCGCCTTCGGCGTCGGAGTAACCCCCCGGTCGGGCCGTCGAGGCCCGGAGATCCTCCTCCGTTGAAGGTCAAACCTCGACGATGCAGCGGCACTCGCGGCGACGAGCGCTCCGACTCGTGTAGACTTCCTCGTCCTGCTGCTCCAGCCCGTGCCTTGTCGCGCCCCTCAGAGGGCAAGGGGAACTGGTGTTTTCGCCGTCGCTCCGTCGCTTCCTGCCCTACCTCCGTCCCTACGTGCACCTGGTCGCGCTCACGGTGGTCGCCGGGCTGCTTGGCCTCGTCGCCTCCTCGGCGATCCCGCTCGTCATCGAGCGCATGATCGACGGCCCGATCACGCACGGCGAGGTCGCGCAGCTCGTGCCCGAGGCGGGGTTGATGCTGGGGCTGGCGTTGCTCGAGCTGGCCGGCAACTTCGCCCGGCGCAACCTCTCCTCGGTGGCGTCGGTCGGGATGGAGACCGACCTGCGCAACGACTTCTACGCTCACCTCCAGGCGCTGCACATCTCGTTCCACGACACCTGGCAGTCGGGCCAGCTGCTCTCGCGTGCGGTCACCGACATCCAGACCATCCGTCGCTTCATGAGCATGGGTCTCGTCTTCTTCGGGGTCACCGCCCTGCAATGGGTGGTGGTGCTGGTCCTGCTCCTCCGGCTCGACTGGCTGCTGGCACTGCTCACCGCGGTCGTCATCTTCCCGCTGATGCTGGTCAGTCGCTACTTCTTTCGCCGCTACGCGCGGATCGCCCGGCGCATGCAGGACCAGGAGGGCGACCTGACGACGGTGATCGAAGAGATGGCGACGGGGGTCCGCATCGTCAAGGCGTTCGGCCGCGACCGGCTGCTGCTCGACCGCTTCGAGCGGCAGGCGATCAAGCTTCGGGGCACGCGCCTGTCGGCGGTCTCGCTGGAGGCGAGCACCTGGAGCTTGTTCACGCTGCTGCCGATGTTGAGCATCGCGCTCGTTCTCCTCGTCGGAGGGCTCGCGGTGGCCGGCGGCCAGCTCACGATCGGTGGCCTGGTCGCCTTCATGGCCTATCTCTTCATGCTGATCTGGCCGCTCGACGCCCTGGGCTGGATCCTGGCCATGGGCGAGGAGTCGGCGACCGCCGCGACGCGGCTCTCCGAGGTCCTCGACACCAAGCCGCGAATCCGCGACCGCCCGGACGCTCGCGCGGTCTCTGCCGGCGACGTCCGCGGGCGGATGCGTTTCGAGCGGGTCGGCTTTCGCTATCCGGATGGCTCGTGGGTGCTTCGCGACCTGACGCTGGAACTCGAGCCGGGAGAGACGCTGGCCGTGGTCGGCGCCACCGGCAGCGGCAAGACGACGCTGCTCGCGCTGGCCCCGCGGCTGCAGGACGTGAGCGAGGGCCGGATCTCGGTCGACGGCATCGACATCCGCGATGTGCAGTTGCGGTCCCTGCGCGCGCTGGTCGGCGTCGCCTTCGAGGATCCCATCCTCTTCTCGGCATCGGTATGGGAGAACCTCGTCATGGGTCGCCCGGACGTGGCGGAGGACGACGTCCAGCGCGCTCTGGAGGTGGCCAGGGCGGGGTTCGTTTGGGAGCTGCCGTACGGCCTGGAGACGCGCATCGGAGAGCAGGGTCACTCGCTCTCCGGTGGGCAGCGGCAGCGGCTCGCGCTGGCGCGGGCGGTGCTCGGGCGTCCGCGCCTCCTGGTGCTCGACGACCCGCTCTCGGCCGTCGATGTCCACACCGAGCGCCAGATCGAGACGGCGCTCGCTTCAGCGCTGTCCGGCGTGACCGCGCTCCTCGTCGCCCACCGTCCTTCCACGCTCGCGCTCGCCGATCGGGTCGCCCTGCTGGACGGCGGCCGGATCGCCGCGGTGGGGAGGCATTCCGAGCTGCTGCGGTCCTCGCCCCGCTACCGGGAGCTGCTGGCCAAGGAGGCGGAGCCGGCAGTGAGTGGCGGCGCGGGCCCTGACGAGAGGCCGCACGAAGAGGGCGCGGTGCGCAGAGAAGGAGGCGGAGGATGGCGGTGAAGGGCGAGGCCGCCCCGCCGGCGCGCCAGGTCGACCAGGACCGGCGGGATGAGTGGCGTGGGCGATTGGTCGAAGACGACGTCGACGAGGTCACTGCGGATGCCGCGAGCCTTCTGCGGAGCCACTCCCGAACGCTGCTGCGCCGTCTCCTCTCGCCGCATTGGCACCGCCTCGCGCTGGCGGCCGGCCTCATCGTTCTCAAGACCGGCGGCACGCTGGCCGTCCCCTACCTGGTCGGGATGGCGATCGACCGCGGGTTGGCGCGGGGCGATGGCAGGACGCTGCTCCTCTATGTCGCGCTGATCGCGGGCGCGGCCGTCGTCTCGGCCTTCGGCAACTGGGGCTTCATGCGCGTCTCCGGCCGGATCGGTCAGAGCGTCCTCCTGGACCTCCGCCTGCTCGTCTACCAACACGTGCAGCGACTCTCGGTCTCATTCTTCGACCGCTACACCTCGGGGCGGGTCATCTCGCGCCTGACCAACGACATCGACGCGCTCAGCGATCTCCTCGCCACCGGTCTCACCTCGCTCTTGACCTCGACGCTCTCCATCGTGGTCATCGCCGTGATCCTGCTCAGCATGGATCTCCGGCTGGGCCTGGTGACGCTGATCGCGTTCCCGATCATCCTCGCCGTCACGCTCTGGTTCCGGGTCTACGCGACCCGCGCCTACCGCGCGGTGCGCCAGGCGATCGCGCTCGTCATCGTGCACTACACCGAATCGCTGGGCGGCATCCGCGCCGTCCACGCGTACAACCGCGAACCGCGCAACCAGGAGATCTTCGAAGACGTCAACGGACGCTACCGCGCGGCCAATGTGTGGTCGATGCGGCTGGGCTCCGCCTACGGACCGTCGATCCAGGCCCTGGGGCGGCTGACGACGCTGGCCGTTCTCGTCTTCGGCGGGTACCTGGTCACCAGGCACAGCCTGACCCTGGGCGTCCTCGCGGCCTTCGTCCTGTACGTGCGCCAGTTCTTCGATCCAATGCAGGACTTGAGCCAGTTCTATACGCTGTTCCAGTCGGCGGCGGCCGCTCTGGAGAAGCTGTCCGGTGTGCTCGACGAGCAGCCGGCGGTTCCCGAGCCGCAGCGGCCGGTGGCGCTCCCCGATCCCCGGGGCCGGCTCACCTTCGAGGGCGTCACGTTCGCCTATCGGGAGCGACCGGTGCTGCACCGCATCGAGCTCGACATTCCGGCCGGTCAGACGGTCGCACTGGTCGGCGCCACCGGCGCCGGAAAGACGACGCTGGCCAGGCTCATGGCGCGTTTCTACGACCCCACCGAAGGTACGGTCCGGCTCGACGGGGTCGACCTGCGCGCGCTGTCGGGCCGCGATCTGCGGCGAGCCACCGTCATGGTCACGCAGGAGAGCTTTCTGTTCTCAGGGACGGTCGGCGACAACATCGCCTTCGGGCGCCCCGACGCGTCGCCAGAGATGGTGGAGGCGGCAGCGCGGGCGGTCGGGGCGGATGGCTTCATCGGGCGTCTGCCCGACGGTTACGAGACCGCCGTCCGCCGGAGAGGTGTCCGCCTCTCGGGTGGGCAGCGCCAGCTGGTCGCGTTCGCGCGCGCCTTCCTCGCCGACCCGCAGGTGCTGATACTGGACGAGGCCACGAGCTCGCTCGACATCCCGACCGAGCGCCTGATCCAGCAGGCGTTGGGGACCCTGCTCGCGGCGCGGACCGCGATCATCATTGCGCACCGCCTGACGACGGTGGAGATCGCCGACCGGGTGCTCGTCGTGGACGACGGCCGCATCGTCGAGGACGGTGGCCCGGCCTCGTTGCTTCGGGCCGGTGGGCACTACCAGGCCCTGCACGAAGACTGGGTGCGCTCCCTCGCCTGAACCCGGCCGGGGCGGCGTCGACGCCGACCTCCCGCGGGGAACGCGCCCTGGCCGGAACCGCGCCGCCGGCGCGGCATACTACCGGACGCGGCATCGTGCAAGGACCACCACGAGAGATCGTCGCGTGCCTCCCCGACGGGCCCGGGATCTACCGGTTCCGGGACCAGGACGACCGCGTCCTCTACATCGGGCGCGCGACCTCGCTGTGCCGCCGCGTCGCCTCCTACTGGTCGAGGCCTCGAGATCGGATCCACCTGGTGCCGATGGTCGCCGCGATCGCTCGCGTGGAGGCGGTCGCTTGCGAGTCCGTGTACGAGGCGACGTGGTTGGAACGCAATCTCCTCGAAGCGTGGTTGCCGCCCTGGAATCGAACACCCGGTGGGCAGGAGGTGGCGGTGTCGATCCGGCTCGACCTCGACCCGCGTAGGCCGGGATTACGGATGGTGCAC
>JBAPVZ010000625.1:0-9484 GCA_049283435.1 Candidatus Dormiibacterota bacterium | reverse complement strand
AGCCGGAGCCGCAGCCGGGCTGGGCCGGCGACGACGGCGTCTTCGCCCCGCGCTCCGTCTCCGAGGCGCTCGCCCTGCACGATCGCGGGCTGCTCGACGACGACGGGCTCCGCGATCTGCTCGGGCTGGAGTCGAACGAGCCGGCGCGACGCTGGCGGCGGGGCGGCCGGCGCCCCAGGGCGGCTCCCGCCTACCTCCTGCACCGCCTCGGCTGGGGCGCCGTGTGGCGGTTTGCGGCGCTCGCCGGCCTGCAGGTGCTCTGGCTCCCCACGAAGTGGATGATCGCGTTCGGCGCCGCCCTCGGGGTGCTCGTCGTCGCCGGCCTCCCGCTCAAGCTGTGGAAGCGCCGCAACCTGTTCGCGACGATCTGGCGCCTCGCCCTTGCCGAGGGGCTCGCGCTGATGACCGTACGGCTGCTGCCCGTCGTCTACTTCGCCGGCCTCGGCCTCGGCTGTGCCGTGCTCACCGCCGACCTCATCTGGACCGTTCTCTGGCCCTGGATGTACGAGGACGCACAGGAACGCTGACAGGAACGTTGAGAAGAACGCTGACAGGAAGCTGAGCGCGCCTCCCGACGGAGCGGGCAGTGGATCGGGACCGCCGACCTACTCCGTCGCGAGCGGGTCGCGCCGCACCAGGTGCAGGATCGCGACGGCCAGGCAGGCGACGAAGATCGCGGCCAGCGCCTCGCCGATGCCGTTCAGCTTGACCGAGCCGAACGCCACCCCGAAGAGCAGGCCGCCGAGGAGGCCGCCGACCAGCCCGAGCCCGAGGTCGACCCAGAGCCCGAACCCCCGACCGCTCATCAGGCGCCCGGCGACGACGCCGGCGAGCAGGCCGACCACGACGTAACCGATCACGTGGAGCATGTGGCGACCATCATGCCACGCCGGGGCGGCCGCTCCTGGCGACGGGTCGGGCCCGCACTCTCCACAATGAAGGCCGCGACGAGAGGCTGTCGATCGACCGGCCACGAGGGAGGAGCAGCGCGCATGGCGACGCAGGTGACGACGAAGGACGAGCTGAAGGATCGGGTGAAGGACGCGATCTTCGCCGCCAAGCCGGAGCTGTACCAGCTCGGCGACGCGATCTACGGGGAACCCGAGCTCGGGTTCAAGGAGCACCGCACCGCAGGCCGCGTCCAGCGGTATTTCGACGGTCTCGGCCTCGAGTACCTGTCGGAGCTCGCGATCACCGGCGTCAAGGGCGTCGTCGACACCGGCCGGCCCGGCCCGACCGTCGCGATCATCGGCGAGCTCGACAGCATCGTCGTCTTCGACCATCCGGACGCGAACCCGGAGACGGGCGCCGCCCACTGCTGCGGGCACAATTGCCAGATCGCCGGCATGGCGGCGGCGGCGACCGGGCTGCTGCGCGCCGGAGCTCTCGACCAGCTGGGCGGCCGGCTCGTCTTCTTCGCCGTGCCCGCCGAGGAGTACGTCGAGATCGACTATCGCTCGCGACTCCGCCAGGAGGGCAGGATTGGACTCCTCGGCGGCAAGAGCGAGCTGGTGCGGCTGGGCGAGTTCGACGACGTCGACCTCGCGATGATGATGCACAGCGGGGGCCAGGACGTCCGCCGCGCCAAGTTCACGCTCGGGACGACCGGCAACGGCTTCGTCGGCAAGCTCGTCCGCTATCGAGGCCTCGCGAGCCACGCTGCGGCGGCTCCCGACCAGGGGGTCAACGCGCTCAACGCGGCGATGCTCGGCGTGCAGGCGATCAACGCGAACCGGGAGACGTTCCGCGACGCCGATCAGGTGCGCGTCCACCCGATCATCACGAAGGGCGGGGATCTCGTCAACGTCGTGCCCTCCGACGTCCACCTCGAGACGTACGTCCGGGGCAAGACGATGGACGCCGTCCTGGCGGCGGCCGAGAAGGTCGATCGGGCGCTGCGCGCGGGGGCCCTGGCGGTCGGCGCCGAAGTCGAGATCACGACGATCCCGGGTTACCTGCCCCAGGAGAACAACGAGGACCTCAACGAGCTGTTCCGCGCCAACGTCCTTCGCCACTTCGGGACCGACGACCTGGACGTGCAGGAGCACATGGCGGGCAGCTCCGACGTCGGCGACCTGCAGCACCTGCTCCCGATGATCCAGCCGAGCATGAACGGGTCGGTGGGCCACTTCCACGGCGCCGACTACGCGATCGCGGATCGCGACATCTCGTACCTCTGGAACGGCGTCCTGATGGCGGAGACCGCGATCGACCTGCTCTGGCAGGACGCGAGCGAGGCGCGGCAGGTGATCGCTCGGTTCACGCCCAAGATGACGAAGGAGGAGTACCTCCGCTACATGGAGGCGGTGAACAGCACGGAGACGTTCGGCGAGCTCGTGGAGCCACCGCGCCGAGCGTTCTGAGCGGCGGCGCGGGGCGTGCGCCGAGGCAGCCTGCGATACAGTGAAGCTGTGGAACACAGGAATCTGACCATCTCGCTGCCGGAGAACGTGTACCGAGCGGCAAGAGTGCGGGCCGCCCAGAGCGGCATGTCGCTGAGTGCGATGGTCGGCGACTACCTCCGATCGCTCGCGGGAGCGGCAAGCGCCGACTTCGCCGACTTGGAGGCGCGTCAGCGACGGATCGTGACCGGGATCGAGCGCTTTCGTGCTGCCGATCGCCTGAGCCGGGATGAGGTCCACGAACGTGCGCTTCGTTGACACGAACGTGCTCCTGTACGCCGTCTCGCGCGAGCCCGCGGAGCGGGCCAAGACCCAGCGGGCCAACGAGCTGCTGGCGGCGCGAGACCTGGGGCTCTCGGTCCAGGTGCTGCAGGAGTTCTACGTGCAGGCGACCAGGTCGAACCGGCCGGATGCGCTCACCCACGAGCAGGCCTTCGGGTTGGTCGAGACGTTCATGCGCTTTCCGGTTCTGGAGACCAACCGTGAGCTGGTGCGGGCCGCGATGACCGCCCGGCAGTCTCACCACCTCTCATACCGGGATGCGGCGATCATCGAGGCTGCGCGCGCTCTCGGCTGCGACGTCGTCCTCTCCGAGGATCTGTCAACCGAGCTGGACTACGCGGGGATCAGGATCGAGAACCCGTTTGCGGGACAGTCGCTCAGCGACTAGCGGCGGTTCTCGCGCCGTGCGCTCGACCCCCTGACGACTGCACCGGAGCTGCCGCCGCCACTCTCAGACAATCTATGCCTGGGCCACACCCTCTCCTTACCGCTCGCCATTCACACTCGATGCAATGACCGAACGTAGCGCCGGCACCCCGTGGTGCACGTTCACGAACGGCAATCAACAGCAACGAATTGGCACACGGCAAGGCGGACGCGCACCCACTGCGGGCGTCCGCGACAAGGAGTCTCCGATGACGACGATCGCACACCCGCTCACCCTTCCCGGCCGGTACGAGAAGCCCCGCCAGGCCGGCCTCACGATGGTGATCGACGGCGGCCTGGCCAACGCCCAGTTCGAGGACCTGCTGGAGAGTCACGGGCATCTGATCGACCTGCTGAAGCTCGGCTGGGGCACCGCACTCGTGACCCGTGGCCTGGACCGCAAGATCGCCGCCCTGCGGGAGGCCGGTGTCGACTTCTACTTCGGCGGCACCCTCTTCGAGATCTTCCTGCAGCAGGGCAAGCTCGACGACTACCGGCGGTTCTGTCAGCACTACGGCTGCAAGTTCGTCGAGGTGTCCAATGGCACGATCGATCTGTCGAACGGCCGCAAGGCGGAGTGCGTGGCGCGGCTGAGTGAGGATTTCGAGGTCATCAGCGAGGTGGGCTACAAGGACGAGGCTCGCTCGCAGGCGCTGCCCCCCGTCCGCTGGATCTCCTACATCCGCGAGGACCTGGAGGCCGGCGCGCGCCACGTCATCACCGAGGCCCGCGAGAGTGGGCGGAGCGGCATCTGCCGGGCCGACGGCGAGCTGCGCTTCGGCCTCATCGAGGAGATCCTGGAGTCCGGCCTCGACATCGACCGCCTCGTCTTCGAGGCGCCGAACAAGACGCTGCAGACGTACTTCGTGAAGCGCATCGGCAGCAACGTCAACCTGGGTAACGTCGCGCCCGCCGACATCGTGCCGCTGGAGACCCTCCGGCTCGGTCTGCGCTCGGACACGGTCGGCGTCGTCGGGTAGGCTGTCTGGCGGGATGGAGCCGCCCGGTCAGCCGTCGCCCGCGATCCCCGGTGGGCTGCTCCCCGCCCCGCTGGAGAACACCGCCTACCCCGCGCCGACCGGGACCGACGACCTGGAGGCGCTGCAACGCGGCCGGCATCCGCACCTGGACCAGCTGGACGCGCTGCGCCTGCTGCCGATGCTCGGCGTCGTCGCCGTCCACGTCATCCTCTACACGGCGCCGGCGACCAGTCGCTGGGCCGGCGCCCTGCTCATGGTGCTGCACGTCAACCGCGAGCTGTTCTTCTTCGTGTCCGCGTTCGTGCTCGCCTACTCGACCGGCGCGACCCGGCGGGGATTCGCGGTCCGCCGCTTCTGGCTGCGCCGCTATCCCTTCGTGGTCCTCCCCTATCTCGCGTGGACCGCGATCTACTGGGCGCTGCTGACCGCGATCCAGCAGCCGTCCTCGCCATCGCTCCTCGCGCTCGGGCGCGACCTCACATCCGGCTGGTTCCAGCTCTACTACCTGCTCGTGCTGATGCAGATCTACCTCGTCTTCCCGCTGCTCGCCTGGGTCGTCCGCTGCACCCGCGGCTGGCACTGGGCGCTCCTGCTCGGCACCGGCGCGCTGCAGCTCGGGCTCGACTGGGTGCTGCAATATCGCCCGCAGCTCATCCCGCAGTGGCTCTTCGGCGCCGCCTTGTGGTCGGAGGAGGAGGTGACGAGCTACCTCTTCTACGTCGTCGCCGGCCTCGTCGTCGCGGCCCATCTCCCCGGCGTGCTGGCCTGGTCCAGGCGGAATGCGCGCTGGCTCGTGATCGCGACGGTCGCCGCCGTGATCGGTGCCGAGGCGGCCTACTCGTGGAACCTGCGCGCCGGCTATTTGCCGGCGGCGGCATCGGCCGCGCTGCAGCCCGCCCTCCTGCCGCTCGTCCTCGCGGTCCTGGGCGGGCTCTGGGTCGCCGCCGATCGACTACGCCAGGCCCTCCCGCCGGACCATGCCGTCTGGCGGGGGCTCCGCCGGGGGTCGGATCTGTCGTTCGGCGTGTTCCTCGCCCACATGGTCCCGCTGATCGTCGTGCTGCAACCGGGCGTGGCCCGGCTGCTCGACCACGGCGGCCTCACCTGGGAGCAGCTGACGGTGCTGCGCTTTGCCATCGTCGTCGTCGCCACCGTGGTGCTCGTCACGCTGCTGCGCCACACCCCGCTGAGCGTGGTGCTGACCGGCCGCCGCTGGCGAGCGCCGAGGCACGCCCCGGCCTGAGCGGGGGCGAGGGCGGGAGCGGCTCAGGACGCCGCGCCACTTGCCTGGACGAGCGTCAGATCCCGCGTCTCCGGCGCCCAGAGCACGCTGACGACCAACCCCAGCACCAGGATCCCGGCGCCCACCAGCATCGCCGGGCCGGTGCCCCACGCCGCCAGCGCGATCGGCAGCAGAAACGTGCCCCCGGCGGCACCGATCCGGCTCGCCGCCGCCGCCAGCCCGACCCCCGACGCCCGCACCTCGGTCGGGAAGATCTCGCTCGGGTACACCGACTCCAGATTGCCCGAGCCGGAGTTGACGAACGCGAAGACCAGGAACGCGATCGTGGCCAGGGCCGCGGGTGCCGACGGCCACACGCCGAGGAACAGCAGACAGACGGCCATCGCGGCGAACGACCAGATGACGAACGAGCGGCGCCGCAGCAGTTGCATCAGGGCGACCCCGACGATCGCGCCCGCGAGCTGGAACAGGTTGTAGAACAGCGCGCTCGTGAACTCGTCGCGAAACCCGAGCGCCTTGAAGATCTCGGGGATGAACGTCGAGATCGCGAAGTAGGGCATGATCTGGCAAGCCCAGAACAGGCACGCGAACAGCGTCCGGCGCAGGTAGCGCCGGCTGAAGAGCGCGGAGTAGTCGGTCCTCGCCTCGGCGCTCGGCTCCAGGCCCTCGAGACCGCAGTCGGGGTGGACGTACCGGCGGACGACCCGCAGCGCCTCTTCGGTGCGGCCCCGGCTGACGAGCCAGCGCGGCGACTCGGGCGCCCCGATCCGCAGCAGCATCACGATCGCGGCCGGGATCGCGCTCGAGCCGAGCATCCAGCGCCAGGCGTCGGGACCGAGCGCCCGCAGCGCATCGCCGACCAGGAACGCGACGACGTAGCCGAGCGTCCAGACCCCGATCATGCTCGCGAGGAGCGTGCCCCGCTGGCGCCGCGGCGCGAACTCGGCGAGCAGCGGCATCCCGATCGCGTACTCGGCGCCGATCGCGACCCCCATCAGCAGTCGGAGCGCGAACAGCTCCGCCGGCGACTGCACGACGAGCTGCAGCAGCGAGCCGACGACGAAGACGCCCAGGTCGACGGCGAGCAGACGCTGCCGTCCCACCCGATCCGCGAGCGGCCCGATCGCGACGCCCCCGACGAAGATCCCGATCAGGGCCGACGATCCGATCAGCCCGATCCAGACGGGGTCGAGACCGAGCGCCGGCACGATCAGCGTGAGCGCGATTCCGATCATGCCGAGCACGTAGCCGTCGCAGAATTCGCCACCCGTCGTGTAGGCGGTGACCCGCAGGTGGAAGCGATTCAGCGGGGCGTCATCGAGGGTCATCACTTGTGGGTCACCCGGTGACCGAGCCGGCGGCGTCGAAACGCGCGGGCGAGAACGGCCCGATCGGCAGGTCGGTCGCACCGTCCACCGCGAGGTCGGCGCCGACCCTGCCGACCGCCGCCGCGAACTTGAACCCATGTCCCGACATCGGACCGAGCATGACGATGCGCTCGCTGCCCGGCAGGTGACCGAGCACGAAATGGCCGTCCTCGGTGTTCGTGTACATGCAGGCGACACCGCGCACCGGATCCGGGTCGAGCCCCGCGAACGCGTTCGCGACGAGCTCGGAGACCGGCGCGATGTCCTCCGGATGGATCTCGCGGTCCAACCGGTCCGGATCGGCGGCGGGACCGTCGTGGTGGATCGCCGCCTTGACGGTCGCGCCGTCGACCGCGGGGAACCCGTACCAGGTCCCATCGCCGCCGCGCTCCCGGATGAAGATCGGAAATCGCTCGGGGGCGAAGTCCTCCGGACGCCGCGCGCGGAACCAGAGCATGACCTGGCGCTCGACGAAGAGCCGCAGCCGGGCCTGCGGCAGCACCTGGCTCGTCCAGGCGCCCGTCGAGACGATCGCCCGACCGGCGCGCACGACACCGGCCGACGTCCTGATCTCCACGTGGTCACCCCGGTCGGCGACCCGCTCCACCCGCACGCCGGTGGAGAGGCGGGCGCCTCGCCGTTCGGCGCACCGGGCGGCCGAGGTCACCGCGAGCTCGGGGCGGACGAACCCGGCTCGAAGATCCAGGAACCCGCCGTCGTCGGGCCCGAGCCGGTGCTGGGGGAACCGTGCCGCCGCCACCGACCGCGTCAGCACCTCGTAGGGCAGCCCGTAGGCGTCGCCGGTCGCCCGCACCTCGTCCAGGTAGCCACCGTGCGCACGACCGACGTAGAGCGCCCCGTTCTCGGTCAGGATCTCGTTGCCGCTCTCCTCGGCGAGCTCGCGCCAGAGCCGGAACGCCTCCTGGACGAGCGGCACGTATTGCGGGCCCTCCTGGTAGCAGCTGCGGATGATGCGCGTCTCGCCGTGGCCGGCGCCGCGATCGTGTCCGGGCGCGAACTGCTCGATCCCGAGCGCCGAGACGTTGCGCCGGGCCAGCTGCCACAGCGCCTGACTGCCCATCGAGCCGACGCCGACGACCGCGACCTCCGTATCGAGCATCGTCATCCAGAGCCTCCTCCTTGCCCCCAGCCGGCCATCAGAGCTTGCGGGCGAACCCGGTGTTCTCCGCCTTCAGGCTGGAGTCGGTCCCGTAGAACGCATGCTTGCTCATGTCGGCGCCGAAGCGGCTCGCCGGCGGGCGGCGGCCGAGGGCCTCGGCCAGGCTCCGGATGTGGTGTGGCCCGGCGCCGCAGCAGACGCCCAGATAGTCGACGCCGAGCGCCTGCGCCGCCACCGCGAATTCGCCGATCTCGCCTCGCGTGCAGGTGAAGGGGTCGAGATCGATCGGGAACGGCTGTCCCGCACGCTCGGGGTCACGCAGCGACTGGAACGTCGGCATCTCCGCCGTCGTGCGGTACGCCACCGGCAGCGCGGCGACCGGGCAGGCGACCGCGGCGCGAATCTCGGCGAGCAGCGGCAGCATCGTGCGTGGACCGCGCGCGCAGTTCAGCCCGACGACGTCGGCCCCCGCCTGCTCCAGCTGCCGGCACGCCTCCGCCGGCGTCAGCCCGTCGCGGGTCACCCCCGGCTGGTGCACCGCCATCGTGACGACGGCGGGCAGGCCCGACTCCTTCAGGACCTCGGTCGCGAGCAGCGCCTCACCGGTGTCGCTGAACGTCTCGCCGATGACAAGGTCGACGCCGGCCTCGACCGCCCATCTCACCTGCTCGACGAACATGTCCCGCACCGTCGCGCGAGCCTCGGGGTCGGCGGTCCAGAGGTTCGTGTTCGAGAGGTTGCCGGCGAGCAGCGTGCCGGTCTCCCTCGCGACCTCGGCCGCGATCTGCAGCGCGTCACGGTTGATCTTCTCCAGCACGTCGCCGCGGCCGATGATGCGCAGCTTCTCGCGGTGCGCGTAGTAGGTGAACGCCTCGACGACATCGGAGCCGGCATGCACGAACTCGCGGTGCAGCTCGCTCACCACCTCCGGATGCTCGAGCACGATCTCGGGCACGAAGGCGCCGGCCTGCAGATAGCCGCGCCGCTCGCACTCGAACAGGTAGCCCTCGGCGCAGATCACCGGTCCGGCGCGCAATCGTTCGTGCAGCGACGGAGAAGCGGTTCCGGGGAGTGGGATCTGCTCTGCCATCGGACATTCCTCGACGTTAGAGACCACCGGGGGGATTCGCAGCGTGCAGATTATCCCGCGCCGGTCCCCCTCGTGTGTTGCGACCGGTACGAACGCGTCTGGGAGGGGTCGGTGCGAGCCGACCGCAGACGCGTCAGCCGAACCGAAGCACGCATCAGCCGAACAGCGGCAGCCGATCGGCGGCGGCGCCGAGGAGCGAGCGCTCGGCGGCGGTCGGTGCCTCGCGTCCGGTGCCGATCAGCGCGTAGCGCACCGCATCGGGAATCGGAGCCGCTTGGCCGAGCAGTCCGTCGAGCACGCGGCGCACCTCGGTCAGGCCCCGGGAGGACGGCTCGCCGCGGCGCAGGTCGAGCTGGTGCACGGTCGCCTCGACGGCGAGCGTGCGCAGCAGATCGTCGATCGTCAGCACGTTCCCCTGCGTCGCGACGAGCGTAGCTCCCGCGCGCTCGCCGGCCGCCGCGAGGACCGCTCGCGCCGTTTCGACGTAGGTGTCGACGAGCGGCGCCAGGTCCGGCCACGCACTCGCGATCGTGCGGGTGGCGCGGCGGGCGGCGTCCGCGCCCCGGGTGCCCGG
>JBAPVZ010000624.1:0-2807 GCA_049283435.1 Candidatus Dormiibacterota bacterium | reverse complement strand
CCGCGGTCCCATCCACCAGGCTCCCGCTCGCGGGAGCCAGGTCATCGCCGTATCGCTGCCGCTCGAGAAGGCCAGGACGTCGAGGCCGTCGCCGCCGGCGATAATCGTGTGAGACTCGGCGTTGCCTAGGTGGACGAGGCAATCGCCCGCTGCCACTCCGTGGGTCCGGCCGTCCTGCCAACTCAGTCCGCTCCCCCCGAGCACGTAGAAGATCTCCTCCTCGTCGGCATGCACGTGCACCGGCATCGCGCGCTCGCCAGGACCCAGCCGGTAGCGACTGAGCCCCGCGCGGGCTGTCCCCGCGGCCGCTCCGAGGCGCTGGCGCGAGCCCTGCAGGGGGCCCCGGTTGATCCGCGTCCATTCGACGTCATTCCAATGGGCCAGCATCGGTCCACAGGGTATAAGTCATGAGTGTGCCCACGCTAGCCACGCAGCAGTCGGGATTTCCCGCGGACGCTCAGTCATCGAGGGTGTCGGCAGGCCAGGTCGCGCTCCTAGCCCGCCCCGAGCGATTCGGCCGGCGCCACGCGCGAGCGCGTCGTTCTCGCGGCCATGCCTCGTGTCTAGGATCGACGGCAAGCGGGTAGCAGTGCGGACGTGCGCTACCAGCGCGGAAGCGGAGCATGAGAACTACGAAGCGAGGATCAGCATGGCCAAGAACCATGGTCCCAGCGTGAAGGATGATAAGCAGTACGAGGGGCTGCGGAAGAAGGGGATGAGCAAGTCGCGTGCCGCGGCGATCGCGAACTCCCCGGACGCGTCGAGCAAAGGCGGGAAGCGCTCAGGATCCGGCGATGGCAGTAGCCAAAGCAGCCGCAGCAGCGGTAGCGGTAGCGGCGGGAACCGGGCTCAGAAGGTCGCCGCTGGGCGCAAGGGCGGCAAGAAGTCTTCAGGGAGCTGAAGCACGATGGCATCGACCAAGCAACGACAGGCCGCCCAGCAGAACGTGAAGAAATGGGCAAAGCAGAACTGAAGCGTGCGGTCGCGCGGGCCCGCTGATCGCCTCCGGGAGTCGTAGCGCGATGATCTTGTCCTCCCCCAGCATCAACCAAGTTCGCTCCACGATGCGCGTGATGAAGCGAGCACTGTCCGGGTCCCCGCGGGCAGTCACGTGCGCAGCCTGCGGGCGCCGCATCCTCGCGAGTGACGATGTAGTGAAGATTCATAGCTCCACCTTCCACACAGAGTGCGCGCCCCACCCAGGCCAGACCACGACCACGTTCCTGCACCCTGCCTGATACGAGCTCAAATCTGTTCGCGCTGAACGTGCAGTGCGACCGGCACGCCCCCGCGACCGTTCGACGGGCCCTGGCTGAGCTCGAAGCAGCCGATTTGCCTGAGGAGAGGACGCTCGTCGCCAGCGAGCTCGTCACGAACGCCGTTCTGCACTCCGGATGCGAGGAAGAGCACATCCTGGAGGTCCGTGCGGCCGTCCGGCCTGGGCGTCTATTGATCTCAGTCCATAATCCAAACGCGCGCGGTGGCACGGATTCAGAGTTCCGACCGTGGGGCTGGCGGGTCATCGGGCGGCTCTCCCAGGGCTGGGGCTGTGAACGGCCAGATGGCTACCTCGTATGGGCTGAGCTCGCGATGCCGGCTTAGCCGGTCTCGAACCCACGCCCGCGAAATGCTAATTTGCGTTCAGGCAGTCCCCTCCGCCAGCCCGGGAGGGACGGTCCGCAAGGTCTAGTGGGACACCGGCGATCGGCGTCGCCGGGTTGGACCGCGTAGCAACCATCAGCGTTTCAAGACCAGGAATGATCTGATGCTCGTTCTCGACGACTCGCCGACCGTAAAGCACGAGACGCCATGACCGGCGTCTCGTCGCACGACGCGGCCACACCACGCCACCTACGCATCGATCGCCAGCTCGACGCCAATGGAATCATCCTCGCGCTCACCGGAGAGCTCGACCTGGCATCAGCACCAGAACTCGATCGCCAGCTTCGGGAGCTCGAAGCCGCAAACCCTGGCCGGTTGCTGATCGACCTCAGCGCTCTGGAGTTCATGGACAGCACCGGTATCGCGCTGCTGGTCCGCGCCCGCCAGGCCGCGCGCACCAACGGACATCAGCTCGCGCTACGACGTGGACCCGCCCAGATTCAACGGCTCTTCGCACTGACCAGACTCACTGACCACTTCACATTCGAGGACTAGCTACAGCGTCTCGCTAACCGCGGGTGAGATTGTGCGAGCTCTGGACCGCGGCGCGCTCGGCGACGTGCTGCGCTAGCGAGCTGGTAGATGCTTGCACGTAAATCGCCGACAGGACTCTGCCTCGGGTCTGGTAGATGGCGAACCGTACCGCGACGTGCGGAATGCCGTTCTCAATTGCCGACTCATGGACGCAAGCCGCCACGTATCCCGGGTCGAGGCCTCCTATGTGTAGGCGCTGCAACCGGTAGGCGATGGTCGGCGCGCCGACCACTGTCGGCGCTTGCGGTCCCGACGGGCAGTGCGCGGCGACGTTGCGGAGTTCACTCATCGCTTCTTGTGTTCCGCCGGGTCGATATCCAACGACCTCGTTCGACACCAAGATGTTGGGACGTAGGTGTAGGTACGCCACCTGGAGGCGGGTGACTCTCAGTCTCTCGCTGGCGAACGTCTGACCGCAGAGGTCGAGGGTGACCTGATTCTTGACCACCCTGCCACTCGGGATGATCCTGCTCCTGAAGTTAGGCCCTATCTGGCGGGCCTCAGCACCAAAGCGGTGAGCTGCGCCGAGGTCCCGATTGGAGCCGGACCGACTGTCACCTGGGCTGGGATTACCGAGTTGACACTTTTTGCGTCGCCCGACTTGGCGGCTG
>JBAPVZ010000623.1:0-5644 GCA_049283435.1 Candidatus Dormiibacterota bacterium | reverse complement strand
CGGCCGGCGCCGCAAGGCTCATCGTGCAGCACTTCGTCGGTCATCCACGGCGGTCGGCGGGCCAGGGAGGGCGGTCACGGCGGCGTTAGTCCGCGATGTCCGGCAGGAGCCACATGACCTGAACGAGATGTATGCGCGGATAGTCGGACAGAATCTCGTACCGCAGGGTCACAGAGCCCCACCGACACGTCCAGAACCCAGCGATTCGCCGCGCAACCCACGCGGGAGGAATGTCGTCGTCGTCTCGAAGGGCCCTCACTTTCCGCGAGGTCGGCTCGCGGCAGAGCTCCTCGATCAGTTCTTAGAAGTCCTGTCGCACCTGAGCGGAGCCGCCGCGATCCGGTCGAGAACCGCCTCACCGCCGATAGACCACATCAGCGAGGAAGATTCAGCTTGGCCCTCAACTCCTCTGGCGTATAGACCGGCTCGGCGAGTTCCGGAAGCTCGAGCGCCGCTTCCATAGCGGCCTGGTAGTCCGGCTGGAGGCGGAACTCGATCGTTCGCGTCCAAACCTCGATCGCGTCGCTCGCAGCCTCTGGCGACTCCGAAAAACCATCCGCAACCTCTTGCGTGAGCGACCGTCGTCCGGGCGCCGTCAAGTTTGCCCACAGGTTTGGATACACGCTTTTCAGCAGGTCCTCGACGGCTTGTAGCTCATTGGGGACCGGCGGGGGCGGCCCGATGACGGGCTTGGCCCACGATTGATGGGTGACTGGCATCGTGTTGACCTCCAACCTTCGGGCCTACCGCACCATCGCCCTCGGTCAAACTACTGTCCCACATTCAAGCGGAGCCTTCATGGAAGGTCAAGGAGAATCGCCGCAGGGGCCGCTATGGTCTGGGCGGTAGCGTCACGGGGGCGAACGCGAAGCCAAATGCGGTCGCAGTCGTCGACGCAGACGGCGAAGGTCTCGCCAGGGCCATGAGCGGGATCATGGCTTCACACCTCCACTAGGACGGCCGCAGAACCACCAAATGCTGGGGGCCGCCACAGAGTCGCATGTGCCGCCTGCAGACAGCCTTCGCGTTGCTCTCAGTGCGCGGTAGCGCCCCAGCGCCCCGATGCCCGCGCCCCCCCGACGGCCGCGCTCGAAGGTCGCCCAGAGCGCCCCCCGGAGTCTTCACGCGGCGTGAGGGCGGTCGCGGAGAATGAGCATGACCGGCGCTCATGCCGCATGCGAGCGCTGTGCATAACATCCGGGGGCACTTATTCCTGCTTGGTGAGCTCCGCATACACCTCTTTCGGCACCCGCCCCATCAGGTAGAACTCGTCGTTCGGTCGCATGCGGGTCAGATGCGCCATGCGGTTGGAGAGCCCGAACAGCGCCGTCACGGATCCGATGTCCCAGATCTCGTCGTCGTCGAAGCCGAGCGCGCGGAGGCGTTCCAGATCCGTGTCCTGGACCTGCGAGGGGTGCACGGCGAGCTTCACCGCGAAATCGAGCATCGCGCGCTGGCGCGGCGTGATCTCGGCGGTGCGGTAGTCGATCGCGACCTGATCGGCCAGGTGCGGCGACTTCGTGCGGATGCGCACGATCGCGCCGTGGGCGACGACGCAGTAGAGGCAGTCGTTGGCGGCGCTCGTGGCGACGATGATCATCTCCCGCTCTGCTCGGGAGAGCCCTCCCTCCCGCTCCATCACCGCGTCGTGGTAGGCGATGAACGCGCGGCACTCGTCAGGCCGATGCGCGAGCGCGAGGAAGACGTTCGGCACGAACCCCGACTTCTGCTGGACGCCGAGGATATACGCCCGGAGGTCCTCCGGGAGCTCGTCGAGCGTCGGAACGGGGAAGCGGCTGATCGCGTCCATGGAATTACCTCCTGACTGCTGCGGCTATCGGCGCCGGCGACGCCAGGCGAATCCCAGCCCGAGGACGGCGCCGAGCGCCGCGAGGAGCGGCCCCGGCAGCCGGCCGCTGATGCGCGTCGTCGCCTTCGGATCCTTGTCATCGTGCTCCTCCCCGCGATCGGTCAGAGCCGGCGCGGGAAACAGCACGCTGTTCATCTCGGCCCCGAGCACGGTGATGAGACCGAGGAAGTAGAAGAAGAAGAGCAGCGTGAAGAGGAACGCGAACTCCTTCCCGTACTGATTGATGCCCTTGTTCAGCTGAATGTAGAGGGGGAAGACGAGCGTCAGCAGGTAGAAGCCGGCCCCGCCGACGATCGCGCCGGGCAGCACGCGCAGCGCATGGCGACGGTAGGTGGGGACGATGAAGTAGATCGCGAAGAACAGCACGATTCCGCTGAGAAGGCCGACCACGACCGTCAGCAGCGGACCCGTCGCGCCGTGGACGATCCACTCCGGCACGTAGGGGATCGGCACCGTACGCAGGAAGCCGACCGCGGTCGTGCTGCCGACCGCGACGATCGCGAGGAGGCAGAAGAGCAGCATCATGCCGACCGCCATCAGCTTCTGGTGCACAAAGGGACGCGTCGCGCGGCGGTCGAGGTCGGCGAAGACCTGCTCCAGCGTGCCGAACAGCCCTGATGCGCTCCAGAGGAAGCTCACCACGGCGAGGATCGCGAACACGCCGCTGCGCTGCTGCACCCCCCGGATCGCAGAGGAGATCGCCTGCCCGGTCCCGTTATCGCCGGGGAACATCTGCAGCACCAGGTTCTCGATCGAGCTCTGACTTTCGCCGACCAGCGAAAGCGCGAAGCCGCCGATGGCGAGGATCGCGAGCACGATCGGAAACAGCGAGGTGAGGAAGTTCCAGGCGATCAGGACCGCGAGACTGGTCCCCCGGTCCGCCCCGAACTTCTTCACCAGGCGAATGGGGACGCTGCGCTGAGCGCGGTCACCCAGCTCACGTGCCCCACCCGCGACGTTGCGCACACGCTCGGCGGGCATGATCCAACCCTACCGTCGGCCGGCCGGCGAGGTTCCGACGGCCTGGCCGGCCGAGGCGCCCGCCGGGGCCGCAGCCGGCGCCTCGTCGCCTTCGCTCACGCGGCACGATCCGTCCGGCGCGCACCATGGAACGGTGCGGATGTTGCTCGCCCGCGTCGCCGCCCCGGTCTGGCACCGCCTCGGGGGCGGCGCGCAGTGGGCGGTGCTGTGGGCCACGCAGCCGAAGTTCCTGGTCGGCGTGGCCGGCGTCGTCTTCGACGACCAGGACCGGGTCCTGCTGCTGCGGGCTCGCTTCTGGCCTCGCGACTCCTGGGGCCTACCCGCCGGCTACGTCAAGCACGGAGAGCGGTTGGAAGGCGCGCTCGCGCGCGAGCTGAGGGAGGAGACCGGGTACCAGATCGACGACGTCACGCTGCTGCGTGTCGTCTCCGGCTACCGCTGGCGCATGGAGGTGATCCTGACCGCGCGCCTGGCGGGTGGCCAGCGGCGGATCGACAGCGGCGAGGTGTTGGAGGCCCGATTCCACGCGCTCGACGCCCTGCCGCCGGGCCTTCTCGCCTCGCACGTCCGGCACATCGAGGCGGCGGTCCGCCACCGGCTCGCCGGACGCTCGTCCTAGCCCGCCACCGAGCCGTCGCGAAAGCACCGTTACGCCCAGGTCACGTGCCGGGTCGCTCGCCACTCGGCGAGCACGCTCGGGTCGCCCACCACGTCGAGGCCGTCCGCGCGGCGACGGTTCCAGAGCAGCAGGTACAGGTCGGCGGCCGGTGCGCGCACCGTGCACTCGGCCCCGCCACCGCTCGGCGCCACCTCCACCTCCACCTGCCGGCGTTCGCCGACCAGCGTCACGAGCCAATCGAGCTCGGCGTCGGTCGCCTCGATGCGCAGGCGGCGCGGCCTCGGCGCCGCCGTTCGCTCGCGGCGTGCGAGGAAGCCTCGCACCAGCTCGTCCAGACCGTCGAGCGCGAGGGCGGTCGAGATCGGATCCGGCCTACCGGCGGCGGATGCGACGTCGAAGCCGTGGATCGTCGTCTCGTGGGTCTGCCGGCGCGCCCAGAACGCGAGCGGGGAGGGCGCCGGGAGGAACGACCAGCAGGCGACGTCCGCGGGCGCGTTCTCCAGCGCCGCGAGCAGCGCACGATGGCCGACCCGGAACCATTCGACCAGCTGCTCGTCGGTCCCCCAGGTCTCCATCAGCCGCGACTCCTCTTCCGGGCTGGGTGGCGCCGTCAGCGGGCCGGCCACGACGGCGGTCGCCCACCGGTGCACCCCGCCGACGTGGCGGAGCAGATCGCGGAGCCGCCAGCCGGGGCAGGTCGGAACCGGCGCCTCGCACGACGTCGCGCCGGCGGCGTCCGCCAGGCGCTGTCCGGCAGTGCGTAGCGCATCGACGTGATCTGCCATCTCCACACCACGCATCGTGGCAGGGAACGCCCCTCGCTCGCCGCCACGGTTTCGTGCCGGCCGTGGTCCGGCAACGTTCGGGGGCGTCTCTGTGCCCTAGCTCGGTGCGCGCTGCCGATCGCTGGTGGTTCAGAAACGGTGGTCGCCGCGCAGGTTCCGGGGAGGGCTGGCGCTGAAGACAAAGCGGCCCGCCGGGAACTTGGCAGAGACCCGGCGGGCGCCAACCCGAGTCGGGCTCGCGAAAGCCCTGCGCTCGAGGCGTGCACCCCGAGCATAGCAGGAGCCTCCCGCGGGGCCATCACTTTCGGTTGCACGTCCGCCGCGGTCAAGTTCATGCGGCGGCCTTCCGGCCATCGGCCGGCGGCCCCACGCGTCGCGGCCAGGGTTGGCGACCGCCTGCCGGCGAACTCGCTAGCCGCGAAGATCGACCGACGTCCCGTCCCCGATGCCGACGAGCCAGGACTGCACCACCGTGGCCACCGATTCGGCGTCGGTCAGGTTGACGGTGCGCTGGATGCCAACCGACACGTCGGTCGTGAGCCGGATCTCGATGCGCAGCGGCGACACCGAGCCGGGCTCGATCCGTGCTCGGATGATGAGCAGACCAGTGCTGTCGGTGACCACACCGTCATGCTCCGCGCACCTCCATCACCGCAGCGTGACGGGCGCCGTCTCCGGGAGCAGCGAGCGGAGCGCCGGCGTCGTATCGAGCCCGAGCTCGGCCCGCAGGAGCCGCTGGTACCTCGCGTACTCGCGCAGCGCCTCCGACTGGTTGTGCTCGGCAAGGTGCACCCGGATCAGGACCGCTCGCGCACTCTCGCGAAGAGGATCCGCCCGGGCCGCCGCCAGGGCCGCGCTCGTCGCGTCTCCGTAGCGCCCGTCGACGGTCAGCCGGATCGCCAGCGCCTCCAGCGCGTGCAAGCGCAGCTGACGCCACTCCTCGGACTCGACGAGCACCCAATCGTCGTACCACCCGGGCAGAAGCTCACCGGCCAGCCCCGCGATCGCGCGGGGGCCGGTGTCCGCCGGGCCGACCTCCCGCTCGGGGTCGAGCAGACGGTGTGCGAGCGCCCGCGACTGGTCGATGTCGACGTGGACCGCGCCCGTCAGCTGCAGGTCGGTCGCGGTTACGGACAGCAGCGCTCGGTCCACTCCGAGGAGCCGCGCCAGCGTCGAGCGCAGGCACGCGAAGGCCCGGCCATCGCTCGCGTCCGGCCAGAGGAGACCGGCCACCTGCACGCGCTTCACCGGCCGGCCGCGCAGTGCGAGCAGCGCGAGCAGGCGTTCGGATCCCTCGGCGAGCGAAACCGCCCGATCTCCGGCGGCGAGCTGGAACCCACCGAGGACGGAGATACGGGGGAGTCGCGGTGCCAGCACCCGGACGACGGG
>JBAPVZ010000622.1:0-2137 GCA_049283435.1 Candidatus Dormiibacterota bacterium | reverse complement strand
GGCGAATAGTTCGCAAACCGACCGGCGGGGTCGAACAGCGAGACGAGCACACCGGTGCCGGCCTCCTTCTGCGCATTCCAGCCGATGTCCGCGGTCAGGTAGTCGGTTCCCTGCGGGACCGTGAACTGATTGATCTGGTAGCGGTCGGTCAGGCCCGAAGCGTCCACGAACGTCGCGTCGCCGGCACCGAGCTGGGCGGTGCCGGTGTCGTTCGTCTGCGGGCTCGCGTTCAGCGCCGCGAGCTGGGGTGTCACGGTCACCGCCTTCGGGCTCGTGTTCGTCACCTGCTCGGTGAAGCTCGCCGAGCTCCCGGCCGAGGCGACCGTGGACAGGCTGGGCCGGCTCGCGACGAGGCCATCGCCGATCGCCTTCGGCGACCCGTTCCCGTCGGTCAGCGATTCCGCGGTCTGAACCGCCTTCAGCGCGTTGACGAGGCCGGCGCCCTGGTGGTTCGCGGGGGCCTCGAGATCGGTGGCCGAGCCCATGATGATCTGCTTCACCAGCGCCGGCGTCGGGTGCTGGCCGTGGTGGGTCTTCGCGTAGGCCTCGATCACGAGCGCGGCCGTGCCCGAGGTCAGGGGCGCCGACACGCTGGTGCCGCCGGCCGCCCAGATCGGAAGCGTCGCCAGATGGTTGTCGTAGAGGTCGGCGCATCCCGTGTATTTCGCGATGTCGGTGCTGCAGAGCGTCCAGTCACGGTCGGCCGGCGCGACGACGTCGACCGTGCGCGGGCCGTACTGGCTGGTGCCGGAGGAGCCGATGTCGCTCATGTTGTCGGAGAGCCAGCCGCCGGCGACGACGGGAGAGCCGTCGCCGTTCAGCTCGCGGACGATCTGGAGCGCGGTCGACCCGCCGGCCGCGATGATCCCGGGGTCGGTCGCCGGCGTGCCGATCGTGCTCGTCGGGCCGGCGTCACCGGTGCTGGCGACGACCGTGACGCCGGCCGCGACGGCGTTCTCGTTCGCGACCTTGACCGGGTCGACCGAGTCGTCCGGGTAGCCGCTGCCGCCGAACGACTCGTTGAGGACGTCGACCTTGTCGACGCTGACCGCGTGGTCGATGCCCATCAGGAGGTTGGAGTCGTAGGTGAACGCGTTGCCACCGAACACGTTCATGATCGCCAGCGTCGCGCCCGGCGCGACCCCCTCGATCTTGATGTTGCAGCCGGCCGGCAGCGGGTGCGCCGGGTTCACGAACTTGCTGAGGTCGTAGGTCTCCTTGCCCTGGGCCGCGATCGAGCCGGCATCCAGGAACGCCTCCCGGCTGTCGGTCGGGGCGCCCGGCCCGTCGCCGCTGAAGTCCTGGAAGTCATAGACGATCGACTTGCCGTTCCGCGTCAGGTCGGGATTGTTGACGTCGAGTCCGTCCGCGATGATGCCCACCTTGACGCCGGTCCCGTCGACGATGTCGTGCGCCGCCGGGGAGGTGTCCCCGGTCTGGTTCTGGACGTGCAGGAGCTGCAGCGCCTCGGGCTCGACGAGCGGAACCTGCGGATTCGGCGGGCAGACCTGCTCGGGCTGCGTGCTCGACGAGGGGCCGGGGGTGGCCGGCGCCGCCGGCGTCGCGGCATTGTCCGTCACCGGCAGCACCGTCCGCTCCGCGTCCGGCACGACGGCCTCGACAACCGGGTTCGTGCGCAAGCGGCTCACCTCTGCCTGCGAGATCGTCGCGCCGACCGCGTTGACGATCTGAAAGGAGTGCAGGTTCGGCGACCGCAGCTGCTGCAGCTCACCGGTGATCGGGGCCTGGTCGCTCTGGACCGCCTGAGCCCGCCGGGTCGTGTTTGAGGGAACCGGAGGCAGTTCCGGGTGCTGGTTCTTCAAGACGATGATCGACTTCTCGTTCGCCTGCGCCGAGAGTTGAGCGATCTGCTCGGGAGTGAGGCGACTCGCCTGGACGCTGCCGGCGACGCTCGCCGCCCGGGCGGGCACCGCGAGCGACAGCGGCAGCAGCATGCCCAGGGCAACGCCCAGCACCCGCGCGACCGTCACGGACCGTCTTCTCATCTGATACCCCCAACAGTGGTCCCCGCGCCCTGGCCGCACCCCGTTGCCGCAGTGCGGACATTGCCGAATTGCGGTCGAGGGTAGCGGATTTCGTCGCAAATGCAAAGTGGCTACGGCGCCAGGTCAACGGC
>JBAPVZ010000621.1:0-4314 GCA_049283435.1 Candidatus Dormiibacterota bacterium | reverse complement strand
GGGCGGATCGGGTCGGGGGGAGGCCTCGTGCATGGGCTCCATGCTGATTCTGGATGCGGACGGTATCGGTCCGCAATGTCTGCGACACTGCGAGCATGGTGGGCACGTCGGCGCGCTTGCTGCGACTGCTCTCGCTGCTGCAGACGAGACGGGAATGGCCGGGACCGGAGCTCGCAGATCGCCTCGAGGTGGACACCCGCACGGTTCGCCGCGACATCGACCGCCTGCGCAGCCTCGGTTATCCGGTGCGGGCGCGGCCCGGCGCTGCCGGGGGCTACCAGCTGGAGGCGGGGACCGCGATGCCGCCCCTGCTGCTGGACGACGAGGAGGCGGTCGCGGTCGCCGTCGGGCTCCGCACCGCGGCCGGGACCTCGATCGCGGGCATCGCGGAGACGTCGGTTCGCGCCCTCGCGAAGCTCCAGCAGGTGCTGCCGGCGCGCCTGCGGCAGCGGGTGAGCGTCCTCGAGCGCTACACGGTGCCGATCCCGAGCCGCGGGCCGACGGTCGACCCGGAGCTGCTCGCGCTCCTCGCCGGAGTCTGCCGCGACCACCTGCGGCTGCGGTTCGCCTACACCGGGCATGCAGGCGCCGGCAGCACCCGCGTCGTCGAGCCGAATCGCCTCGTCAGCTGGGGTCCGCGCTGGTACCTGCTCGCCTGGGACGTCGACCGCCGCGACTGGCGCACGTTCCGCGTCGATCGTCTGCGGGCGCAGCTGCCTGCCGGTCCCCAGTTCCTGCCTCGGGATTCGCCGGCCGAGGACGTCGCGGCGTGGGTCGCCGAACGGCTGGGGACACGGATGTGGCCGGTGCAGGCCCGACTGCGCGTGCATGCCCCGATCGAGAAGGTGCGGGACCGCATGTCGGGCATCTTCGAGCCGATCGACGAGGAGACGACGCTGGCGACGATCGGCGGCACGAATCTGGACGTGCTGGCGCTGTATGTCGGCCTCTTCGACGCCGACTTCGAGATCGTCGAGCCGCCCGAGCTGCGGCGAATCGTCGCTCGGCTCGGCGCTCGTTACCGGCGGGCAGGGGAAGACGCATCCGTGTCCCCGGGCTGAGCTCGCTCGGTCGGTCGCAGCGCCGTGCTTGCGCCGGGCAACGTCCCGCACTACGCTATCGGCTCGGCGCCGGGGCCGTCATTGCTGCGGGTTTAGGTTTGGAGGACGCGGATGGGTGTGCGAATGCTGCGCGGGTCGATAGCTGCGGCCGCGGTGTTCCTGGTCGTCCTCGGCGCGACCGCGTGCGGCGGGGTGGTCGGCAACAGCAACGGCAAGCAGATCACGATGGGATTCCTGGTCAAGACGCTCGGCAACCCCTACTTCGACGCGATGCAGCAGGCAGCCCAGTCGGAGGCGAAGAAGGACGGCGTCAACCTGATCTTTCAGGCCGCCAAGTACGACGGCGACAATGCGACCCAGGTGACGCAGGTCCAGAACCTGACGACCCGGCACGTCGACGTGATCGCCGTCGTGCCCAACCTGAGCGCCGGCATCGTGCCGTCGCTCAACGCCGCCAAGCAGGCCGGCATCAAGATCATGTCGGTCGACACCGCGACCGACCCGACGTCGGCGGCGCAGACGTTCATCGCGACCGACAACTACAAGGCCGGCGTGCTGAACGGCGAGTGGGCGAAGAAAGCGATGGCCGGGAAGACGCCGGTCGTCACGCTGCTCGAGGGGACGCCCGGCTCGGAGGTGAATACGGACCGCCTCAACGGCTTCCTGACCGGCTTCGGCATGTCGAAGAGCCAGGCGGCCGCCGACCTGATCACGAATGGCGACCAGGGCACGGCGCAGACCGCGATGGAGAATGCGCTCGCGAAGGCACCGAACACGAACCTGGCCTGGGGCATGAACGAGAACGCGGCGCTCGGCGCGGTCGCCGCGATCCAGGAGCATGGGCTGACCGGCAAGGTCCAGGTGCTCTCGATGGACGGCGGCTGCCGGGGCATCGCGGCGGTCCAGCAGGGGCAGCTCTCGACCGAGGTCATGCAGTACCCGGCCAAGATGGCGAAGATTGCCGTCGACGACGCGGTCGCCTGGGTCAAGAACGGCAAGAAGCCGCCGGCGCGGATCGACACCGGCGAGGACCTGGTGACGATGCACGGGCAGGCTGGCGTGCCCTTCAAGCCGGTCAGCTTCGGCGCCGCGAACTGCTGGGGTTCCAAGTGATCCGGAAGCGCTGAGCCATGTCGGACGCATCGCTGCAGGAGTCCGGCGGCTGGCGGGGCAGCGTCACCGCGGCGCGGGAGCTGCTCGGACGGTCGGGGATCGTGAGCCCGCTGATCGGGCTCCTGCTCGCCTGCGTCGTCTTCACGCTGCTCTCGGCGAACTTTCTTTCCTTCGCCAACTTCTCACAGATCCTCCAGCAGGTCATGGAGGTCGGCACGCTCGCGGTCGGCCAGACCCTGATCATCCTGGTCGCCGGCATCGACCTCGCGAACGGGCTCGTGATGGTGCTCGGCACGATCGTCATGGCCCGGCTGGCGACGGAAGGGGTCCCGGTGCCGCTCGCGATCCTGGTCGGGGTCGCGATCACCCTGCTGTGCGGTGCGCTCGAGGGTGGGTTGGTGACCTGGATCCGGCTGCCGCCGTTCATCATCACGCTCGGCCTCTACAACATCGCGATGGCGGTCGCGCTGCTCTACAGCCACCAGTCGGCGATCACCAATCTGCCCGGCGGGCTGCTCGTGCTGGGCAACCGATTCCCGCTCCTCGGCACGACCTGGTCGGTCGGCACGCTCGTCATGCTCGCGATCTTCGCCGTCGTCTGGTACGCGCTGACGCAGACCGGGTGGGGTCGACACCTGTACGCGGTCGGTGACAACGTGGAGGCGGCCCGGCTCACCGGCATCAACGTGACGCGGGTGCTGTTCAGTGCCTACATGCTCGCCGGGCTGATCTACGGCATCACGTCGCTGATCGTCCTCGGCCGAACCGCGGTCGGCGACCCCAACGCGGGCGCGACGGACAACCTGGACTCGATCACGGCCGTCGTGATCGGTGGCACCAGCCTGTTCGGCGGTCGCGGCAGCGTCGTCGGCACGCTGATCGGCGCCGTCTTCGTCGGCGTCCTGCGCAACGGCCTGACGCTGGTCGGCGTCGACGCCCTCTACCAGGACATCGCGACCGGAGTGCTCGTCATCCTCGCGGTCGGCGTCGATCGCTTCACGAGACGCCGGGCATGAGCGAACCAGAGGCGCCGGCCGCGGCACCGGCACCGACCTCGGAGTGGCGGCTGCAGGCGCGCGGGATGACCAAGCGCTACGGGTCGGTCACCGCGCTGCGCGGCGTCGACCTCGAGCTGAGGTCGAACGAGATCCTGGCGCTGATGGGGGACAACGGCGCCGGTAAGTCGACGCTCGTGAAGATCCTCTCCGGGGCGCTGAGCCCGGACAGCGGGCAGCTTCTGATGGATGGCAGGCCGGTCTCGTTCTCGAGCCCGATGGACGCTCGGCATCACGGCATCGAGACCGTGTACCAGGACCTGGCGCTGAGCCCGGCGCTCGACGTCGCGAGCAACCTCTTCCTCTCGCGCGAGCTGCGGCGACGCGATCCGCTCGGCTGGATCCTGCGCATGGTGGATCGGCCGGAGATGGAGCGCCGGGCCCGCGAGGCGCTCTCCTCGCTCAAGGTCGGGCTGCCGTCGCTCCACACGCCGGTGGAGAAGCTGTCCGGCGGTCAGCGGCAGTCGGTCGCGGTCGCCCGTGCGGTCGCCTGGGGCCAGCGCGTGGTGATCATGGACGAGCCGACGGCGGCGCTCGGCGTCACCGAGACGGAGATGGTGCTCGACCTGATCCGGCGCGTCAAGGAGCGGGGGGTGCCGGTGATCGTGATCAGCCACAACCTTCCCGAGGTGTTCACGGTCGCCGACCGCATCCAGGTGATGCGCCTCGGGGAGCGGGCCGGAATCGTCGAGCCGGGGAACGGCACCCAGGACGACGTCGTGCGCCTGATGACCGGCTTCAACCCCGGGGCGGCGATGCCGGCCGGGGGGTAGGCCGTGCCCTGGCCTGCTTGCGATCGCGCTATCACGATTGAGAGCATGCCTCTTGATTCGGAACGTGTCTCCGGACGACCTCGAAGAGATGCAAGCGGCGGCGGCCGCACGCGGCATGTCGTTGCAGACGTACATGCGCGATGCGGTACACGCGCAGGCGTTGCCGCCCGCCTGATCGGCCGACCGTCGATACCGGAGGGTGAGCGCGACGCGGTGCTCGACGCGATCGAGGCGGCGCACGCCGACCGCGCCGAACACGGTGACCGGCCCGATGCCACCTGACCGCCGGCACCCCCGGCGAATGCGAGGCGG
>JBAPVZ010000620.1:0-6395 GCA_049283435.1 Candidatus Dormiibacterota bacterium | reverse complement strand
ACGGTCGGCGCCTCCTCCATGTCGATCCGCACGAACCGGTGCGCCCCCTCCGCCGCCTCGAGCACGAGCTCCAGGTTCGCCTCGCACAGCGCCCGATCGAGCGCAAGCCCGAGCGAGCTGAGCTTGACCGAGACGCCGCACGGAAGGCCGCGCCTGGCGATGCCTTCCAGCGCTTGGCAGTAGGCCTCGGTCATCACGTGCGCGTCCGCCGCCGTCCGCAGGTGCTCGCCAAGCACGTCCAGCGTCGCGACACAGCCCTCCTGGTCGGCGAGGGCGGCGACCGTGCGCAGCGCGTCCACCAGGTCCGCACCGGCGATGTAGCGACGCGCGACCCGGCCGACGAGGGGGCGCGGCAGCACCGGTACGAGGCCGGCGATCGCACGATCGAGCACGTTCAATGCAGCAGCGCCTTCAGACCGATGATGCCGACGCCGAGCGCCGCGTGGACCGCGGCGGTGACGATCTGCAGCGGGATCGAGAAGCCGGCCTGGCGAGCGGCGCGGGTGCCGTAACCGATGAGCGACAGCGTGATCAGGGCAAGCGCCAGGTAGCGGGCGAGGTCGGCCGACGCGCCGAGCGCAACGGCGACGACGAGGACGATCAGTGGCGGCAGGCAGGCCGCGAGCATCGGCCACTCCCGCCGGATCGCCCGCCAGACGCCGCCTCCATCGAGGTGACCGCCGCGGTGCAGGCCCTCGCCCACGACATCGCTGTAGCCATGCGCGATCCAGTAGATCAGCAGGGTGGCGACGACGATCAGCACGAGCTCTTCGACCTTCTTCGTCGAGCCGAGGGCGGCGGCGATCGTCGCGCCCGTGATCAGCTCGCCGTAGATAACCGCCGAACTGTTGCCCGTCGGCTGGATGCGGTCCAGCAGCCTGGTCAGGAGGTGGCCTCGCGGACCGCCGGAGGGCTGCACGCCGGACATCGCTGCCTACGGTAAGTGCGCGGCGCCCGGCCGTGCCGGCCACAGAGCTCGGAGCCGAGCCACGTGCGCACGATCGTCGCCACCGGTCCGGCTGCGACCGTCCGCGTTCGCCCCCTCCGCGGCCACCGGTCCCCGGCTACTATGAACGGCGATGGCAGCGCACGAGATGACGGCGGTCCAAGTCGGGTTCTTCGCCTCTGCGGCGCGTGCCGAGGCAGCCAGGCAGCAGCTCATCGACTCCGGCTTCGGTGAGACCGCACTGCACCTGGCCCGACCGCAGGACGTCAAGCCGCAGCCCTACCTCGCGGCGCTCGGCATCGGCATCGGGGGCGGCGGGGTCATCGGGCTGATCATCGCGGGCGTCCTCGGCTATTTCGTGACGCTGGCGGCGAGCGGGATCGGCCCGGTCGACGACGGCACCGACGGCGTCGTCATCGTCGGACTCTTCGCGGTGTTCGGACTGCTGTCCGGCGCGACCGCCGGCGGACTCTTCGCGATGGCGGCGGCCAGCGACCCGGCGCAGTTCCTCCGTCAGGAGCTGGAGTCGGGACGCTACCTCCTCGGCGTCGAGGCGGCAACGCCCGAGCAGCAGCGCAGGGCAGAGCTCGCACTGGACGAGGCGGGCGCCGACGACGTCGCCTTCCTGACCAAGAGCGAGACCGCCGAGCGCGTCTTCGCCTAGGAGCGTCCTCGCGCGCAGCTGCAACCCCCACGAGACTCCGCCGGCTCGGTCTCGCGGGGGCCCCTCGAGCGAGGTCAGGCCACGGCCCGCCCCATCGCGCGCGCCGCGACGACGACCGCGATCACCGCCAGCACCGCCATCACGGCGACGCCCTGCGCGACCGACACGTCACCGACGTGGTCGTTGAAGATGGCCCGTCCCGCGTCGACCGCGTAGCTGAGCGGATTCGCCTTCGCGATGTCGCGTAGCCACGCCGGGGCGAGCGACAGCGGCAGGAGCACGCCCGACAGCAGCAGCAGCGGCAGCGTCGCCGTGAACGTGAGCGGGGCGAACGAGTTCTCGTCCTTCAGCCAGAGCGCGAGCGCGTAGGAGATCGAGGAGAACAGCAGCCCGATCAGCGCGACCAGCGCGAGCATGACGAGGAGCCCGACGGGGTGGATGTCGAGGCCGAACGGGAGCGAGCAGACGACGATGATCAGCGCCTGGATCACGATCGTCAGGATGTCGCGCAGCGAGCGACCCAGCAGCAGTGCGAGGCGGCTGACCGGCGTCACCCGGAGCCGCTCGACGATCCCGAACCGGAGGTCGGAGATGAGACCGAAGCCGACCCCCGAGGCGCCGAAGAGGCCGAGCTGCACGAGCAGGCCGGGGACGAACACGTTGTAGGCGCCCCCGGGCGGAAATCCAGGCGACTGCGCGATCGACTTCAGCAGCGGCGCGAACAGGACGAGGTAGAGAATCGGCTGGACGACGCCGATGACGACCCAGGCCGGGTTACGGATGAAGAGCAGGAAGTAGCGCTGGAAGACGAGCCAGAGGTCGCGGAAGAAGCTCATGGGGATCTCCTCGGCCTAGGCCGCTGCCTGGTCGCGCAGGGAGCGACCGGTCTGCCGCAGAAACACGTCGTCCAGGCTGGGACGGGTCAGCGAGAGGGTCTGGATCGTCGCCCCGCCGGCCGCGTCGACGAGTCGCAGGATCGCCGGCATCGCCGTCTCGCCGCGGTCGACGTAGAGGCGCAGCGTGCCCTCCTGCTCCGAGGCCTCGCGCACGAAGGGCTGCGCCTCGAGCAGCGCGAGCAGCGCCGTCGCGTCGCCCTCCACCCCAAGCGTGACGAGATCGCCGGCGACCTCCTCCTTGAGCGAAGCGGGGGTGCCCGCGGCGACGATCTGGCCGTGGTCGATGATCGCGACCCGATCGCAGAGCGCGTCCGCCTCCTCCAGGTAGTGCGTCGTGAGGAACACCGTCACCCCCTGGTTGCGCAGCCGCTGCACCTCCTCCCAGAGGTGGGCGCGGCTCTGGGGGTCGAGCCCGGTGGTCGGTTCGTCCAGGAAGAGCAGCGGCGGTCGGTGGACGAGGCCGAGCGCGACGTCGAGGCGCCGTCGCTGGCCACCCGAATAGGTGCCGGAGCGGCGGTCGGCCGCGTCCTCCAGCTCGACGACGCGGAGCAGCTCGCCGGCGCGCTCCTTGGCCTCGCGCTTGCTGAGACCGTGGACGCGTCCCTGGAAGACGAGCTCGGAGCGAGCCGTCACCTGACGGTCGCTGCCGCCCACCTGGCTGACGTAGCCGATCCGGCGGCGCACCCCGGCCGCGTCGTGGCGCAGGTCGCAGCCGGCGACCCGGGCTTCGCCTGCCGTCGGCGGGAGCAGCGTCGCGAGCATGCGCAGTGTCGTCGTCTTGCCGGCGCCGTTGGGGCCCAGGAACCCGAAGATCTCCCCCGCCGCGACGGCGAGGTCGACGCCCTCCACGGCGACGACGGTGCCGCGGCGGGAGCGGAAGGTGCGCCGCAGCCCGCGGGTCTCGATCACGAGATCCCGTCCGGGTGGCGGCGCGAGTTCGATCGTCATGCCAAATCTCCACTGTCGGCGGGCGCTCACCGGGAGCGCTGCAAAATACCGCGAGATCGACCGCCGGTGCCGGGAAGGTGCACGCCTCGAGCACAGGGCCGCTCGCGAGGACCGGGTCGGGTCAGCGCACGTCATCACCTCCGTCGGGGTCGGGCGTCGTGAGGTCCGCCTCGTAGCGTCCGGTCAGATTCGCGAGGTCCCAGTTGAGCCGGCCGGCGCGCAGCTCGTCGACGGTCTGCCGGACCCAGGCGAGCTCAGCACGCTTCAGCGCGAGTGCGTACTCGGCTTCGACGACGAACACGCGGGGCAGCTCCGTCTCCGCGAAGTCGCGCAGCGCGATCTCGAGTCCTGCCACCTCGCCGGCGAGCGCCGTCGCCCGCAGCCCGAGGAGCTCGCGCGCCGTCGCCGGAGTGAAGCCCGGCAGATGCGCGAGCGCCGCGATCGCCTGCGGATACTCGACGCCGGTCTCGACGAGCAGCTGCCGCCCGCGATCCCTCACCTCCTCCCGGCCGAGATCGGTGATCTGGTAGACGCGGCGCTCGGGCCGGTTCCCGTCGCGCGTCGTCTCCACGTCCTCGATGAGTCCGGCACGCTGCAGCTGCACGATCGCGTGGTACAGCGAATCCGGGTTCAGCCCGAGCAGCTGCACCTTGCCGCGCTCCCGGAGGAGCCGCTGCAGCTTGTACGGATGCGCCGGCGCCTCCGCCAGCTGGCAGAGGATCGTGAAGGACATCAGCGAGCGGGGTCGTTTCGATACTGCCATTGAATTACTGCATCGGAACTATAGCAGGTGCGATAGCCGGTGCGCACGCGATCGTCGGCGGGTCCGCCGCACCCGTCCGCCGGGTAGCATGGGGGCGTGACGACTCCGCCGGCCGGCCCGCGCGCGCTGCTGCTGGAGAACGTCGACGAGCGCGGGATTCGCCTGCTGGAGGGCGCCGGTTGGGACGTGCAGACGGAGACCCGCGCGTTCGACGAGGACGAGCTGATCGCGCGGCTGGCGGGGGTGCAGGTGCTCGGCATCCGCTCGAAGACGGAGCTGACGCCGCGCGTCTTCCACAACGCACCCGAGCTGATCGCGGTCGGCGCGTTCTGCATCGGAACCAACCAGATCGATCTCGGCGCCGCTTCCCGGCAGGGGATCGCCGTCTTCAACGCTCCGTTCTCGAACACGCGCAGCGTCGTCGAGCTCGTGCTCGCCGAGATCATCTCCCTCTACCGCCGGCTGCCGGCGAAGACGGCCGGCATGCACGCCGGCACCTGGGACAAGTCGGCGCAGGGGAGTCACGAGGTGCGCGGCCGCACGCTCGGGATCGTCGGCTACGGCAAGATCGGCTCCCAGCTGTCGGTCCTCGCCGAGAACCTCGGGCTGCGCGTGCTCTTCTACGACGTTGCCGACCGCCTGGCGCTGGGGAACGCCCGCGCCTGCGCCTGCCTGGAGGAGTTGCTCGGCGAAGCCGACGTCGTCACGCTGCACGTCGACGGCCGGCCGGGCAACAGCGGGCTCTTCGGCGAGCGGGAGTTCGCGCTGATGCGCGACGAGAGCCTGTTCCTCAACCTCTCGCGCGGCTTCGTCGTCGACCACGATGCACTGCGCCGCCACCTCGAGTCGGGGCATCTCGCCGGCGCCGCGATCGACGTCTTCCCGAGCGAGCCCAAGGGCAGGGGCGACGTGTTCGAATCGTCGCTGCGCGGCCTGCCGAACGTCATTCTGACGCCGCACATCGGGGGCTCGACGGAGGAGGCGCAGCGCGACATCGGCGAGTTCGTCGCCGCGAAGGTGCGTGACTTCGTCCGGGCGGGAACGACGTCGCTGTCGGTCAACCTGCCGGAGCTCGGCCTCCCCGCGCTGGGCTCGGGTCAACGTCTCGCCCATCTGCACGCGAACGTGCCCGGCGTGCTCGCGAAGGTCAACGGCATCCTCGCCGAGGCTGCCGTCAACGTCGAGAGCCAGCTGCTCGGCACCAGGGGTGAGCTCGGCTACGTGCTGACGGACATCGGCTGCCGGGGCGACGATCGCGTCATCCGCCAGCTGAACGTGCTCGAAGAGACGATCCGGCTGCGCGTGCTGCCCTAGCGTTCTGGACGGCTGCGACCGCCGGCGCCGGGGGACGCTACGTAGCTGCCGGCGCGCCCGCGGCCGGAGCGGCGGGGCGGGCACCGCTACGCAGCGTGAACGACCTTACGATCGTGATGATCCCGAACACGACCAACCAGATCCCGAGTACCCAGGCGACGAAGACCAGCGACAGCGTGGGATCGGCGACCACGATGATCCCGGCGATGAGGCTGAGAGCCCCGGTCAGTGCGACCAGCCAGCGTGCCGGCTGCTCCCGGTGGCTGATGGCCACGAAAAGCTGGATGAATCCGCTCGCGATCCAGTAGATGCCGAGCAGCACCCCGATGAGGACGATGGCGAGCACAGGGTGGCGGAGAAGGTAGACGCCCACAATCAAAGAGAGGAGTGCCACGAGCGCTGTGAGCACCCGCGCCCAGGCGTGCTCCGTGGGGGCGGCGAAGGCAGAGATGAGACCAAAGACTGCGCTGATGATCAGCTGGAGGCCGAAGATGATGGCCGCGATGAGCAACGTCTCACCGGGCCACACGACGACCAGCACGCCGGCGATGGCGGTAAGGACGCCGAAAGCCAACGTCCATCCCCAGTGCCTGGCGACGGTCGCCATCATGTCATTCATGTCAGTGGCGCCCCTCTGTGCCATTACACAGATCATTACACGCGCTGGAGGCGGGCGTCAACACAGCGGCCCGGTTGGCCGGGGCGCAGTGCAGAGACAGGCTCCGCGCCGTTCTCGCTCGCGGACGGACGAACTGAAGGGCCACACGCGCAAGGCGCCAATGCTCCCAATCGCGGCTCTCAAGCACGGCCCGGGGACAATGGCAAGTGGTCTCACCGGGAACGCTGCGCCGTCCTACTTGATCC
>JBAPVZ010000619.1:0-7515 GCA_049283435.1 Candidatus Dormiibacterota bacterium | reverse complement strand
ACCGTCGTCGGCTGGCAGAGCTCGGCGCCGGTCGGGCCGCAGGCGGGAACCATGATGCCGGCGAGGAGCAGCAGCGCGAACGGGAGGACGAGGAGGCGGCGGACGGCCATGTTGCGTCTCGCAGTCTGGCAGACGGCCTGGAACGCGCCCGCATCGGAACCTGGAACGCCGGCGCTGAGCCCGCACCGGCCAACCGGCGCGGAGCACCAGACTGGGATGACCCGACCGCGCTCGGCGCCGTCTGCCTCGGCCTGCGCCTGACGCGCGTCCTGCGCCGAGAGGCTTCGACGTCGTGCCCCCCGAGTGATGCCAAGCGGGCCGGCGCCCGTCTACGTCGATGCGCGCGCCCGGCCCACCCCGGCCTGCCGCAAGGCGAGGCACACGAGCACGCCGAGCACGATCAGCGCCGCGGCCGACCAGAAGGCGCCGGCATGGGACCAGCCGTAGAGGCTGCCCGCGACGAGCGCGCCGACGACATCGGCGCCATAGGATGCGGTCTGGAACAGTCCCTGCGTTCGCGCCTGAGCGCCGGATGGCGCCACCGCACTGACCGCGGCCTGTATCGCCGGAGTGCTCGGCAGCGTCAGCGCGCCCTCCACCACGCCGAGCCCGATCAGCAGCCAGACCGCGGTCAGGAGGGGGTAGATCGCGATGAAGACACCGAACGCGACGAGGGAGAGGACGGCGGCGCGCAGATGGCCGAAGCGGTCCGCGAACGTCCCCGCGAGACTGCCCAGGAACACCATCGGGATCGCGTAGGAGGCGAACGAGAGCCCGACCTCGAAGTAGGTCGCGCCGCGGCTCGTCAGGTAGAGGCTCCAGACCGTGTCGTAGGTCGCGATCGTCCATTGCAGCGGCATCGCGAGGGCGAGGAACGGTGAGAGCTGCCAGAGGAGGCGCCAGGGTCGGAACGGCGCAACTTCGCCCCCCTGCGCGGGCCTCGCCCGGGGCCGCACCGACGGCAGGAACAGCATCAGACCCGACGCCATCAGGCAGGCGACGGCCCCGACCCAGAAGACCGCCCCCAGATCGAAGCCGGCGACGAGCCCGCCGACCGCCGGTCCCAGCAGCATGCCGAGCATGTCGGAGCTGCGCAGCATGCCGAACGCGCGCGCCCGGCGGGCACCTGCGAGATCGGCGATCAGTGCGGCGGCCGCCGGCAGGTAGGCGCCCGACGTCATCGCGTGGACCGTGCGCAGCAGGACGAGCCAGCCCGGGGCCATCGGCACGAGGTAGACCGGAAACAGGACCGCGTACAGGAAGAGGGCGCCGACGATCACCGGCTTGCGGCCGAAGCGGTCGGCGAGCCAGCCGGCCGGATATTGCGCGAGCGCCCGCCCGACGACGCCGCCGGCGAAGACGAACCCGACGAGCAGTGCCCCCTGGCCTCGCGAGCGGACGAACAGCGGCAGGATCGGAATGAAGAACCCGATGCCGAGTGTGGTCAGCGCGTTGCCGGCGAGGAGGGTCCAGAGGGAGCGCCGGTCGAGGCCGGGCACGGGTGCGTTCGGCGGGGCGCCTCCCCGTTCAGAAGACCCCACGGCGAGGCGGAATTCTAGTCGGTCGGGACCTCGCGCTGGCGGGCGCACTCCACCGCCCGCTGCTGCAACCTCGGCGGCCGAGCCTGTGCCGCGCCGGGGTTGGTTCGGGCTGGGCGACGAATGTCACACGAAGACACCGGAAGGTGCGGCGTGCGTTGAGGGCCTCTCACGGCGTGCAGGCCCCCGCGAGCCGGCGACGAACGTGCGTCCTTCCTTGCCCTCGTGCCTTCGGGTGCCATCAAGGGTCGCGCCTGGGACGGCGACCTTCCCGCAATCAGCGGGCGCTGAGCAGTGTCGAGGCGCTGCGGGCGGGACTCAGTCGGCGATGTCGGCGAGCGCGGTGACGTGCGCCAGACGCACCCGGACCGCCAGCTCGCCGGGCACGCCGTTGCGGACCCCGAACGCCTCCGCCTGCTCGGCACCCATGTAGCGCCCGCCGACGACGGTCGCGACGCGCCGCACCTCGGCGAGGTCGTCGCTGAGCGTCACCGCGCCCTGGATGGAGACGAAGCTGAACGGCGGGCGGTCGTCGTCGACGCACAGCGCGAGTCGCGGATCGCGGCGCAGAGCGCTCGCCTTCAGCGAGGACGCGCTGGTCGTGAAGACGATGTCGTCGCCGTCGAGGGCGAACCACACCGGCGTGACGATCGGCTGCCCGTCGCGGCGCGCGACGGCAACCTTCGCGGTGCGGGTGCCCCGGGACACGAACGCTCGCCACTCCTCGGTCGTCATCTCATGCGCCACGATCGTCCTCCACGCTCTCGGCCTCGAGGCTCTCGGCCTCCCGGCTCTCGGCACGGGCCGTGCCCGGCGATTCGACGCCCGCCTCGGCGGTCTCCAGCAGCTTCGAGATCGTCAACACCCCCGGCGGCCGGCCTGGCTCGGCCACGCGCACCCGGTCCGTGTCGTGCAGCAGCATCGTCGACAGCGCCTCGGCGAGCGTCGCTCCCGCAGCCACCTCGGGCGCCTCCGCCCCATCCTCCGCATCGAGCCGGCGGGGATCGATCGCAACCACCGCGAGGCGCTTCTGCGCCCGGTCCGGGCCCAGGAAGTCGGCGACGAAGTCGGTCGCCGGACGGGCCAGGATGCGGGCCGGAGCGTCGTACTGCTCCAGGATTCCGCCCTCACGGAAGAGCGCGATGCGATCGCCCATCTTCACCGCCTCGTCGATGTCGTGGGTCACGAACGCGATCGTCTTGCGCACCTGACGCTGGATGTGCAGGAACTCGTCCTGCAGCCGTTCCCGGGTCACGCGGTCGATCGCGCCGAACGGCTCATCCATCAGCAGGACCGGAGGATCCGCGGCGAGCGCGCGGGCGACCCCGACCCGCTGCTGCTGGCCTCCCGAGAGCTGGACCGGATAGCGACGGGTGTACTGCCCCGGATCGAGACCGACGAGCTCCAGCAGCTCGCCGACCCGCGCCCGGATCCGCTTGCGGTCCCAGCCCAAGAGGCGAGGCACGGTGCCGATGTTGTCACCGATCGTCAGGTGCGGGAACAAACCGACCTGCTGGATCACGTAGCCCATCCGCAGCCGGATCAGGACCGGGTCCATCGTGCGCACGTCCTCGCCGTCGTGCAGGATGCGGCCCGACGACGGCTCGATCATGCGGTTGATCATCCGCAGCGTCGTCGTCTTGCCGCAGCCGGAAGGCCCGACGAGCATGCAGGTCTCGCCCGACTCGATGGTCAGGTCGAGCGCATGGACGGCCACCTGACCACCCGGATACCGCTTGCTGACGTGCTCGAGCTCCAGCATTCTGCGTAACTTTACGGTGCGCTGATGATGCGGCACTCTGCCATGACGCCAACACACCCTCCGCTGCGCCCGGTCGACCGGCGTTGGGCCGTGGGCCGCCGGTCCGCTCGATGATCCTCCTGTCGGTCGCGTCCCAGGAGGCGGCGGCGAACTCCTGGCTCGACTGGGGGTGGATCGGTGAGAACAGCGACATGATCGTCGGCGACCTCGCCCAGCACGTCGAGCTGACGGTCATCGCGGTCGTGATCGGCCTCGTGCTCGCGGTCCCGGCCGGGCTCGCCGCGTGGCGCCTGCCGATCGGCCGCGGCGGCGTCCTCTCGATCGCGGGAATCCTCTACACGATCCCCTCGCTCGCGCTGTTCGCGTTCTTCGTCCCGTTCACCGGCCTGACCGTCGTCACGGCGGAGATCGGCCTCGTCGCCTACACGCTCCTGATCCTGATCCGCAACGTCGTCGTCGGCCTGGACGGCGTGCCGGCCGACGTGCGGGACGCCGCGGTCGGCATGGGGTACCGGCCGCTGAAGCGGCTCTGGCGCGTCGAGCTGCCGCTCGCGATGCCCGTCATCATCGCCGGCATCCGCATCGCGACGGTGACAACGATCGGTCTGGTGACGATCACGGCGGTGATCGGTGAGGGCGGTCTCGGTCAGCTCATCCTGGACGGCCTGAACCGTCAGTTCAAGACCGAGCTCGTGATCGGCGGCGTGCTGTCCGTCGCTCTGGCGGTCGTGGCCGATCTCAGTCTGGCCTTCCTGCAGCGACTCATCACGCCCTGGAGGCGCTCGACATGAGCTTCTTGCAGTCGGTCGCCGTGTGGTTCCTCAACCCGGCGAACTGGCGGGGCGCCGACGGCATCCCGACGCGCACCGAGGAGCACGTGCTGATGTCGCTCGCGGCGATCGTCACCGCGATGGTGATCGCGCTGCCGATCGGCATCTGGCTCGGCCACACCGGCCGCGGCGGCCTGCTCGCGATCAATCTGACCAACGTCGGCCGCGCGATCCCCTCCTTCGCCCTGCTCGTGCTCCTCCTGTTCGTCTTCGGGCTCGGCGCGACCCCCGCCTTCATCGCACTCGTCGTGCTCGCGATCCCGCCGATCGTGACCAACTCGTACGAGGGGATGCGGAGCGTCGACCGGAACCTGATCGACTCCGCCCGCGGGCTCGGCATGCGCGATGTCCAGGTCCTCTGGCGGGTCGAGATCCCGCTCGCGATGCCGGTCATCATGGCCGGCGTCCGCACCGCGGGCGTCCAGGTCGTGGCGACGGCGACTCTCGCTGCGCTCGTCGCGTGGGGCGGCCTCGGCCGCTACATCGTCGACGGTCTCGGCCAGTACAAATACCAGGAGGTATTCGCCGGCGCTCTGCTCGTCGCGATCCTCGCCGGACTGACCGAGATTCTGCTCGCGCTGCTACAGCACTTGTTGACACCGGCCGGGTTGCGTAAGGTTGACGCTCGCCCTGCGGCTGCAACGGCAACGGCCCCGCCGGCCCCCGAACCGGCGGCTTGATCAGGGAATTCCAATCGTCGGAGCGTCGAGCGAGCGCTCACGGGAGCGGCTCGAGGAGAGATCACGAATGAGAAAGGTATTGTTCCGAGCGCTGGTCGCTGCCGTGCTCGGAGTGAGCCTGCTGGCGAGCGCGTGCGGCTCGACCGGCGGCGGCGGCAGCAGCAGCAGCAGCAAGGGCACGATCACGATCGGCGCCCAGAGCTTCTCGGAGAACGCGACGCTCAGCTACATCTATGGTGGCGTGCTCAAGGACCAGGGCTACACGGTGAAATACCGCGAGAACCTGGGCCAGCGGTCGGTCGTCGCGCCGGCTCTGGAGCGTGGGGACATCCAGCTCTACCCCGGCTACACGGCGAGTGACCTCGAGTTCTACGACCAGAACAAGGGCCTCGCCGGAACCGATGCGCAGCAGAACGCGGACAAGCTGAACTCGATCATCCAGCCCAAGGGCCTGACGGCACTCGCGGTCTCGCCGGCGGCCGATCAGAACGCGTTCGCGGTGACCAAGCAGACGGCGAACAAATACCACCTGAAGTCACTGAGCGATCTGGCGCCCGTCGCGGGTCAGCTGACGCTCGGCGGACCGGTCGACTGCCCGTCACGGCCCGACTGCCAGGCCGGTCTCGCCTCGACCTACGGCGTCCACTTCCAGGCCTTCAAGGCGCTGGACAGCGACGGCCCGCTGACGCACACCGCGCTCCAGAACGGGCAGATCCAGGTCGCGCTCGTGTTCAGCACCGACGGCATCATCGCGAGCAACCACTGGGTCATCCTCGCCGACCCGAAGCACATCGTCAACGCCGACCACGTCGTGCCGATCATCCGCACGAAGAGCGTCAACAGCAGCGCGCAGCAGGCGTTGAACAAGGTGTCGGCGAAGCTGACGACCGACCAGCTCGTGCAGATGAACCTGCAGACGGACGTCGAGAAGAGCGAGCCCCAGTCGGTCGCGCAGAGCTGGCTCAAGTCGCACGGGTACAGCGGCAAGACGTCGTAGCCGGCGCGGTCCGGATCACGGCCGCCGCGAGCCCGAGCTCGCGGCGGCCGTGCCTACCTTGCGTGGGGAGCCGGTCTGTGGCATAAGCGGCTCATGCCTGGCACCGTGAGGAAATGGATGCCACGGTGCTGCTCGGCGCCCAGGGACGGTTGGTGATACCTGCGGAGTTCCGCGCCGCGCTCGGGCTCGTGCGTGGCGATCGCCTGCACGTGCATCAGAGGGGGCACCAGCTCGTTCTGGAACGTCAGGCGGATGCGGTCCTCGAGTTGCGGGGATTGGCCGGGCAGGTCCCGCACGAGCGATCGCTCGTCGAAGAACTCCTGGCGGAGCGGCGTCAGGCGGCGGCTTCCGAGTGACCGTACTGGATGCGTCGGCGGTGCTCGCGCTCGTGCATGACGAGCCCGGCGCCGATGGTGTCGCGGCGGAGCTGGACGGTGCGGTGCTGGGAGCGGCGAATCTGGATGAGGTGATGGGGAAGCTGGTCGATGTGGGTGCCGATGCCCGACAGGCGCGCGCGCTGCTGGCGGCGGCGGGTGTGAAGATCGAGCCGGTACAGGCTGGAGACGCCGTGCTGGCCGCGGCCCTGCGCGCGCTCCCGCGAGGACGGGCTCTGTCGTTGGGTGATCGCTGCTGTTTGGCCCTGACCGTGCGCAGCCGGCCGGCCGAAGTCCTGACGGCGGACCGGCTGTGGTCCGAGCTCGAACTGCCGATCCGCGTTCGTCTGGTGGGGTGAGCGCGCGCAGCACGCCGGGCACACCCGAGTAGCCTCCCGACGGTGCAGTCGTTCGACGCCTACGTGTGGGACATCCTGCCGCCTGCGCCTGCCCTCCCGCCGCACGAGCAGATGGCGCTGGAGGAGGTGCTGCTGGAGCAGGTCGCGGGGGGCGAGCGGGCGCCGACGCTGCGCCTCTGGGAGTGGACCGAGCGCGCGCTCGTGCTCGGATCGCACCAGGTGCTCGCGAACGAGGTCGATCTCGACGCAGCGAGCGAGCTCGGGTACCACGTATGCCGGCGGATGAGCGGCGGCGGCACCATGATTGTCGAACCGGCGCGGTCGATCACCTACACGCTCGTCGCCCCGCAGCAGCTGGTCAGCGGGCTTTCCTTCGTCGAGTCGTACGCGATGCTCGACGGGTGGGTCGTCGACTGCCTCCGCTCGCTCGGCGTGCCGGCGGCCTACCGGCCCATCAACGACCTCGTCTCGCCGGAGGGCAAGATCGGCGGCGCCGCCCAGGCGCGGCGGCGAGGCATCGTTCTGCACCACACCGCGATCGCCTACGAGATGGACCCCGACATCGTGCCGCGCCTGATCCGCATCGGCCGCGACCGTGTCTCCCAGGCCGGTGTTCGCAGCGCCGAGAAGCGGGTCTCTCCGCTCGCCCGCTGGACCTCGCTCAGTCGCGACGAGGTCCAGAGCCGCCTCCTCGCCTGGTTCGCCGCCCTGGCGCCGACGCGTCCGGTGCGACTCGACGAGGAGACGCTGGGAGACTCGCGCCGGCTCGCCGAGCGGAAGTACGCGCGCGCGGACTGGATCGACCGGCTCCATTAACTGCTCCCCAACGGGCCGATCGCCGGCGAGCGGTCGTCCATGCGCGCTCGGAAGCGCACGTCTGCCGGCATTCGGCGTTCCCCCGGGTCAGTCGACGACGTACCACGTCGGCACCATCGTCTGCTCCGACTTCGGCGGCCGCTGGTAGCTCCGCCGCTG
>JBAPVZ010000618.1:0-2846 GCA_049283435.1 Candidatus Dormiibacterota bacterium | reverse complement strand
CAGCGTGACGGCGCGCGGACGCGCGCCCCGCGCGATATTGGCGCGCCACGAGTCGGTCACGCGCTCCATCGCGCCCGCGATCTCGGCTCCGACGACGAGCGCGCGCAGGTCGCGACGGCCGGCGTCGGCGATCGTGCGCTGGACGTAGTAGACGGTCCGCTCCAGCTCAAGCGCACGGAACACGCGGTGGGCCACATCGCGATCCTCGACGCGCACGATCCCCGAGCCCATCGCGCCGAACAGCGGCTTGACGACGATGTCGCCGCCCAGCCGCTCGAACGCGCGCATCGCGCCCTCGTAGCGCTCGCAGACGATCGTCGGCGGCGTGGGCACCCCGGCACCGGCGAGCACCGCGCTGGCCCACGACTTGTCGACGGTGCGTTCGATGGTGCGCGGGCTGTTGACGCAGCGGACGCCGTGCCTGGCGAGGACGTGCAGCGCATCCACGCGGAAGATCACCTGCTCCAGCGAACCGCGGGGCAGCCCCCGGATGATCAGCAGATCCAGAGCATCCAGTATGGCCTCCTCGGGGCCGAGCACGTGCACCTCGCCGTCCTCGCCGATCTCGGTCTGCAGCCGCGTGGCCGGGATCGCGAGCACCTCGTGGCCGCGGGCGCAAAGCGCCGCGATCAGTCCGCGCGAGTGCCAGGAGCCCGACGCGCCGAGCACCCCGGCGCGCAGCCGCCCGGTCAACGTGTGAACGACCGCTCGAGCACCTCCGGCGCGAGGCTGCCGCCGTGATGGGCGCGCCCGGACTCTGTGCTGGTCAGCGTCACCGCGGCGGGGCTGAACAGCATTGGATCGACGTCGTAGAAGTTCCAGTCGGCGGCGGCGAGCAGCTCCCCGAACGGGGTGCCGAACGCGTCGGAGTCCGTTGAGGGCAGGCGGCGCGCGAGGTCGGCGATCTCGTCGTCGGTGCCCTCGATCCACAGATGCACGGTGCCGCCATACAGCACCGCGTCGTTGGTGCGCCCGATCGCGGCGGGGTCGTCTGCGGCCACGGGCGCGATCGGGCAGCAACCCCAGCCGCTGCGCACCCGCGCGGGGTCGACGCCGAGTTCGTGCAGCTTGTGCAGCGCGGTCTCGACCACGCGCGCCGAGATCTGCACCGAGCCGCACACCGAGGCCGTCGGCGCGATCAGAAACGTCACCGCGGAGGCCGGAACCCCGCAGCGCTGCGCGACCTTGTCGACAATCTCGGCAGGCGGCGCCTGCCGGGTTTCCAGGCACAGCACGGCGCGGTCGGCGCGCTCCTGCCAGGCCAACTCGTCGAACAGGTCCTCGGCTCGCGCCAGGGCGCGGCCCGGGCCACTGGCCAAGGCGAAGAAGTCGTCGTGCTCGAGCTTCCAGCCGGCGTACTGCGCGGCCAGGCACGCCGTCGCGGGGTCGTCGACGCCGACGCCGAGGCCGGGCCACGTCCGCTCGCCGACCGTCACCGCCACGGGATCGATCCTGCCCAGCCCGCCCATGCACGCCGCCGCGAAACCCAGGCCGGCCTGCAGCCCGCCGCGGCCCTGAGCGCCGCAGTCCACCAGGCGCGCGCCGGAGTCCAGCGTGTGCACCTCGATCCCCAGCGCCTCGGCGTCGGCCACCAGCGCGTCCACGAGCGCACCGGCGCGTTCGTTCATCGACAGGCTCACCAGCTCTCCTCCTCCTCGTCGAAGATCAGGATCTCCCCTCGGCCGAGCTCGGTCCGATCGCCCGACCAGCGCGCCCAGCGCCCGGTCAGAAGCGCGTCGTCGACCGGCAGGTAGCGCCGCTTCAGCTGTCGCAGCTGCAGCCGCAGCGCCGGCGGCGCATAGCGGACGGCGAACGCATAGCCGGGCAGAGGCCGCATCGGCGCTCCCGAGACGATGCTTCCCCGTTTGTTGCCCATCCCGGCCTCCGCGCCGACCCCGCCCAGCGCGATCACGGTTCCCGCGAGCATCCGCAAGCCGGCACCCGCGTCGGCTCGTCCGCCGATCGCCACCAGTCCTCGTCGCAGGCCAGCACCGGCCTCCTGGCCCGCGTCGCCGGTGATCACGATCTCGCCGCCGCTCATCCCCGCCCGGGTGCCTGGGTAGGCACCGCCGAGCCGATCGCCGGCGTTGCCGCGAATGGTGAGGTATCCACCGCGCATCTCCGCGCCCACCCAGGCGCCGGCATCGCCGTCCACGACAATCTCGCCGCCGGACATCCCAGCTCCGATGTGGTCCCCGCACGATCCGTCGACCACGATCTGCCCGATCGCCATCCCCTGCCCGATCCGGTCGATCGACCGCAGGTCGCCGGCCACGAACAGGTGCTCGTCGCCCGTGCCCGCCACGTCGAACAGCTCGCCGAGGGGCAGCGCCACACGCCCGCAGCGCAGCGTCATCGCGGAGACCTCGCGCGCGCCGCGCCCGCGCAGCCGCTCGGGCGTCAGGACCGAGGCGTCGACGCGTCCCGGGGGCGGTGTTCGCAGGACGAGCGACAGCGTCACGGCGGATCGCGCAGCTCCGTGAGCGGGAAGTGAAACTCTCCCAGCCCGCCGCCGAAGTTGGCGGCGGTGACCAGTGCGGCGCCCGCGCCGGCGGCCGCGTGCAGCCCGCGGCGCATCGCCTCGCGCACCTTGTCCTCGGACATGCCGTCGATGACGATCTCGTACATCGCCGCGACGCCGTCGGGCGCCAGCGAGTCGTCGATCTGAGCGCGCAACGTGGGGGCGAATTGGTGATTGGTGGAGGCCGGCATCGAGGAGGACGTGAGTGCGCCGACCTTGCTGCCGCTGCGTACGATCCCGCCGGGGAACGGCAGGGCGACGCCCTCGTCGCGCACCGCGTCGACCGCCGCCTGAGCCGCGCCGAGCGCGCGCGCCTCGTCCGGGG
>JBAPVZ010000617.1:0-2357 GCA_049283435.1 Candidatus Dormiibacterota bacterium | reverse complement strand
AGAGGAGGTTATCGGCTACGACGACAGGGGCCTGCCACGTTGACGGAACCGGCACAGGGGAGCCTGGTGGTCGATACCTCGGCGGCCGTAGCGGTCATCCTCGGCGAGCCGGGGACCGAAGAACTTGCGGTACTCCTGGAGGATGCACTGACCCGGCTGATGCCCGCCGCCACCCGCGTCGAGTTGGGCATCGTGATCGAGGCTCGGCTGTGGCCGGCCGGGCAGGATGTGGTCGACCGGTTTCTTCGTGACGCAAAGATCGACCTCGTCGCCGTCGATGTGGACCTGGCCGCCCGTGCGCTGAGCGGCTGGCGACGATACGGCAAGGGACGGCATCCCGCCGGGCTCGATTTCGGCGACTGCTTCACGTACGCGCTCGCCGAGCGGACCGGGCACCCCGTGCTGTGCACCGGCGACGACTTCGCCGCGACGGATATCACCGTGGTGCGACCTCGGCCAACATCGAGCGACAGGCCGCCCAACTTCGATCGAAATGACCCCCGGTGACAGGCGGTGGGGACGGTGCTCCCGGCGAGGAGTCGTATGGTACGGAATGCTGTTGATAATAACCCTTTACAGGAGCATAGGTCGAAGCACTGGCCTCGAGATTGCCTCTGGCCGCCACCATCACTGGGCCACTACGGCTGGTCAGGTCTGCGTCCGCATGCGTTGCGGGTCATGACACGGGCACCACAGCTCGATCGTGTCGTGCCGTTTGTAGAACTCGACGACGTTGCGGCTGCGGTCGACGTCGACCGTGGCCAGCAGGCGCTGGACGGTCCTGCCGATCGCGTCGTAGATTCCTGGCGGCCCGCCCTGCAGCACGCTCCGCGCGTAGGTACCGCCGGCCAGCTCGTGCGTCTCCAGCCCGAAGCGATCCGGCGGATCGTCGGCGTGCATGGTCGTACCGGCCCAATAGATGCCGGTCGGGATGTTGACGACGCCGTAGAACCGCCGGCCGCGCAGGCCGACGCGAGTCTCGAGCTCCTGCCAAGCCCGGCGGATGTCGTCCAGCCGGTCGGCAGCTTCGATGACGAGTAGCGATAACGGCGACCTCGCGATCAGCTCCGATGCGATCTCGTCCTGCTCTGGTGCCATCGTGGCGCACACCCCTCAATTGGCGAACGAATGTTTGTGGGCGCGCGGCAGCGAGCCGTCGTCCCTGTCCGTCGGCGCGTCGAATCGGGACCAAGAAGTGCTGCATGGCTAGGCGGATCGCGCCAGCGCCGCGCCGCCGGCCTCCAGGGCATCGAACGTTGCCGCCTCCTCGAACCCATCGAGCCCGCGCAGCATCAGCAGCAGCGGCACCGCCGCATCCTGGAACTCGACCCGACCGCGCTCGAGGTCGACCGCGGGCTGCAGCAACGCCGCGATCGCGGCCTCGACCGCGACGAGCCGGCGCACGACCTGACGCACGACGGCCGGGCTAACCGCGGCGCCGGGGGCCTGGGTCGAGCTGGCCGGTCGTGCCCCGGCCGTCAGCTCCGCGAGCCAGCCGCTGCGGACGTTGCCGGCCGCCTGGAGGAGCCGCCGCACGGCGACCTCACGCTCGGCGCGGGCGAATGTCCGATCCTGCGGCCGACCGTGCAGGCGAGCGAGCTCGGCGGCGTGCAGCCGCATCAGTCGCCGGAGCCGCATCTGCGTCGCCAGGGTCCGCATGTCTACAGCATACCGAACGCGCGTTCGATGGTCAACGATCCTTACACGTGGACGATGCGTCCAGAATCGAGGCGGTGGGACGCGCGATCGAATCCCGAGGCGGCTTCCTCCAGCGGCCGCGCAGCGGTCCCCCCTCCTCCGCCGTGCTCGTGCTCGGCGGCTCCAGCGGGCGGGTCGAGCGTGAGCGTGTCGGGCTGCTCGCAGCGCCAAGAAAAGGTGGCCACGACCCCGGCCAACGGTTTCGATCTCGATCTTCGGAAAACGCTTGCCAAGCCTCGGTAGCTCCGCTATCATCCCCGAAGCGTGAGAGGATCGTGCCCCCAGAGGATGGCCTTTAGGTGGTAGGCACGTCTGCGAGATGCCCACGCGCTGCGCGCCGCCCTCGGCGGGCGCACGGGCCGTGTGCATGCCCGTATGGGCCGTGTGGGCTCGGCTGCGGGCGCATCCGAGACGGGCGAAGGGGTTCACCGGCCAGCGGGATTCGGGAGACGTGGTCGCCGATCGAGTTCGCAAGGCGGATTGCTCCAGGCACCATGGCGGTGCCCTTCCCGGCCGGTCGTGCGACCCGACGGCCTCTCGCCGGCATCCCAGCGACGAACGGTTAGGTTCGGGATGTCTCAGACGCTGCGGTTCAAGACCCCCCGGCGCGCCGGCGCGGGAAGGCACGGCAAAGGAGGGCCGCCGCCGCTCCCCACAAG
>JBAPVZ010000616.1:0-2418 GCA_049283435.1 Candidatus Dormiibacterota bacterium | reverse complement strand
TCGCCTCGGCGACCAGCGCGATGCCGGCACCGATCGCAAAACCGGTGAAGACACCGCGGAGGACTCGGGAGGCCATGGCTCCATCATCGTCGTCCTGGGCCGCGGGAGCCGTGCTCAGCCGGTCTTCTTCGGGGGCGCCGGAGTTTTCGGCTTCGTGGTGGTGGGGGCGCCGATCGAGAGGCCAGGCGGCATCGGGGGCGTCGGGGTGCCGGCGCTCGTTCCGGGCAGGTAGTACACCGGGCCGGTGGGGCTGCTCCCGTTGGTCAGGCCGGCCGGCTCCGCGTACCACTGGTTGGGGGGCGCGTTCATCGTGTTCAGCGCGCTCGTCATGAACGCCTGCCAGGCGGGAGACGCAATCAGGACGGCATCGGCGCCGCCGGTGCCGATGTTCTCGTCCAGGTTCCCGAACCAGAACGCGCTGGCCAGGGCCGGCGTCCAGCCGATGGTCCAGGAGTCGGTCCAGTTCTCCGCCGTCCCCGTCTTCGCCGCGATCGTCCGGCCCGGGATGACGAGGTTCTGAGCGGTGGGACCGAATCCGGGGATCTTGTTCTGGATGTTGGACAGGATCTGGTTCATGATGTAGGCGACCTGCGGGCTCACCGCCTGCCGCGCGACCGCCGCCGGGTTGAGCTGGTAGAGCGCGGTGCCTTCGGCCGACGTGATCTTCGTGATCGAGGTCGCCGGGTGGTAGACGCCCATGTCGGCGAGCGTCGCCGCCCCCTGCGCCATGTCGAGCGTCGTCTCGTCATAGCCGCCGACCGTCAGCGTCGGACCGAACGTGTCCGCCGGGTCGTTGGTGGTGAACGCATACGTTCCGTCCGCATTCTGGTGGCTGTTCCATACGCTCGCCCCGAGGTTCCGCGCTTCGTCGACCACGGACGCGACGCCCCCCGGCTGCGCGAGCTCGGTGAAGACCGCAGGAATGTTCTCGGAGCTCGCGAAGCAGACCTCGAGCACGCACTGCAGGAACGAGCCGTCGTAGTTCGTCAGATGCCAGGTCGGGTCCGGGGCGTAGGACGCCGGCCCGTCGGGGATCTTGGTCGTCATCGTCAGCTTGCCGCTCGCGATGGCGGCGGTGTAGTTGAAGATCTTGAACGACGAGCCGGGGTGGCGCGGAGCCAGGGCCCAGTTGAGCTGGCTGTCGTACTGCCCCGAGTCGTACGGCGTTGCGGAGCCGACCATGGAGATGATCCCGCCGGTGGCCGGGTCGAGCGCGGTCATCGCACCCTGCTGGATCGACATGTGCGCGGCCGTCTGGGCCTCCTTGGTGACGTCCGACTGCGCGATCGCGTTGATCGCCGGCTGGTATGGCGTGTAGACCCGGTAGCCCGCACCCTCGACCTGGCCGACCGAGATGCCCATCCTGGTGGCGACCTCGGACACGACGTAGTCGATGTAGTCCGGGTTCTGCAGGATCGAGGTGCCGATCGTCTGCAGCTGCGGCAGGAGGTTCACGGCGTACGCCTGCGTCGCCTCCTGGCGCGTGATCATCTTCTGCTTGACCATCGCGTTCAGCACCTGCTGCTGGCGGTACTTCGCCTCCGGGTAAGAGATCGAAGGCGCGTACAGCGTCGGGTTGCGCGGGACGCCGGCCAGCAGCGTCGCCTGCGCGAGCGACAGCTGGTCCGCGTTCACCCGGAAGTAGTTCTGCGCCGCCGCCTGGGTCCCCTGCGCGTTGTTGCCGTAGTCGACCGAGTTCAGGTACATCTCCAGGATCTGGCTCTTGGAGTACGTGTGCTCGACCTGGATCGCGAGGATCGCCTCCTTGATCTTGCGATCGAGTGTCTGGTCCGAGTTCTTGAGCAGGTCGAGCTTCACGATCTGCTGGGTGATCGTCGAAGCGCCCTGCTGCGTGCTCTGGCTCCGCCAGTCGGTGAGGGCGGCGGAAACGATGCGAACCGGATCGATGCCGGGCTCGTTCCAGAAGTTCGCGTCCTCGATCGCGACGGTCGCCTCCGGCAGCCACTTCCCCATCTGCGTGAGCGGCTGCTGGTAGTGAGCGACGCCGTTCGGATGCAGGTCGGCCATCAGCGAGCCGTCCGCCGCATAGATCAGCGTGTCACTCGGCTGCGGAACCGCGGTCAGCTGGTGCGCGTCGGGGAGGTCGGCGGCGTAGTTGATGTAGCCCTGCGAGCTGCCGAGGAACGCGCCGACGCAGATGATCGCGACGAGCGCGACCTTCGCGAAGAACGGGATCCATCGTCCGGCCGTGCCGGTCGGCAGGTCGCCGCCCTTCCGCGGCGCTCGCAGCCGGGGCCCGGTGTAAGCGCTCGCGCGGAGCCGGCGCCCCCGCGAGTCGCGCAGGACCCGGCCCGACGGCCGGGACTGACGCGATGCCTGCACCTGATGGCCGACGGCCGCGGTCGCCCGCTGGAACGCGGCGGCCGCCGACACGCCTCCTCTCGAGGCGGCCGCCAC
>JBAPVZ010000615.1:0-8377 GCA_049283435.1 Candidatus Dormiibacterota bacterium | reverse complement strand
AGGACGAGCTCGCGGCCGCGCGCCGGCTCGCCGAGCGGGCCCCGGCGCTCGACGCGCAGCGGCTCGGGGGCCGTCTGCAACGTCGCGGCTTCGCCTCCGGTGTCGTTCGCGCCGTGGTCCGGGAGCGGGCCGCTGCGCAGCAGATGAGTGACCAGGGGCAGCCGACGGGCGATGAGGTGTGGGATGGGTAGTCGAGGCGGGCGCGCGACGGGCTGAGCGGCGTGGCCGTGCGAGGCTGACTCCTTAACCTGGCACCAACCGTCGACCCGTCATCATCCGCCGTCGTGAGGTCGAGGGAATTGGGTGAGGGGTCGGCGACGACCGCCGGGGAGGAGTCGGTGCACCGGGTGACCCTGCCGCCGCTCGTCTTCGAGCCGCGCGATCCGGGTGAGGAGCAGGCCCGCGAGGCGACCGGTCGGTTCGAACCCGGGGTGTCCGACTGGATCTACCTTCCGATCGAGGTGCCGCCCGGCGTGTCGCAGCTGGCGGTCGCCTACGGCTACGACGACGTGGCACCGCCGAGCGGCGAGCCTGGCAATGCGCTGGATATCGGCATCTTCGACGAGCGGGGGATCGACCTGGGACCCCGGGCCGGCTTCCGAGGCTGGTCGGGGGGCGCGCGGCGCCACTTCACGATCAGTGCCGAAGCCGCGACGCCCGGCTACCTGCCCGGGCCGATCACCGCCGGCACCTGGCACGTCCTGCTCGGCCCCTACACGGTCGCGCCGGGCGGCCTGCGCTGGCGGGTCGGGGTGAGGCTGACGTTCGGGCTCTCGGGCCCGTCCCGGCGGCCCGCACCTCCGCCGAGCAGCGTGCCGGGGCGGGGTGCCGGCTGGTACCGAGGCGACCTGCACCTGCACACCGTGCATTCGGATGGGCGAAGGCTGCCCGCCGAGATGGTGACCGCGGCACGCGCTCGCGGCCTCGACTTCATCAACTCCTCCGAGCACAACACGTCGAGCTCGCATGCGGTCTGGGGCACCTGTGGCGACCCCGAACTGCTGATCCTGACCGGCGAGGAGCCCTCCACGCGAGACGGCCACTTCGTCGTCGCCGGCCTCCCCGCCGGCGCCTGGATCGATTGGCGATACCGCGCTCAAGACGGTGTCCTGCCGAGAGTGCTCGACGAGGTCCATCAGGCGGGCGCGCTGGCGGTCGTCGGCCATCCCTTCGCGGATTGCCTCGGCTGCTCCTGGCGATTCGGCTACGACGGATTCGACGCGGTCGAGGTGTGGAACGGGCCCTGGACGCCGGACGACGAGGCGGCGATCTCGGCCTGGGACGGGATGCTCCGCCGCGCCGCCCAGCGCCCTGATGGCGGGTGGCTCCCGGCGGTCGGAGGGAGCGACGCCCACCGCGAGCCGGATCGTATCGGGCTCCCGCAGACGGTCGTGTTCGCGGACCTGCTGAGCCGCGACGCCCTGCTCGCGTCGCTCCGCCAGGGACGTGCCTGGATCGCGGAATCGGCTTCCGTCGACCTCGAGCTGCGGGCTCGCGCCCCGGCGCAGGAACCGGAGCACGGCCAGGCGCAGGCGAGTCCAGCCGCCGAAGTCGGGATCGGCGAGCGGCTCCGGGTGACGCGGGACGCACTGGTCGAGGTCCGGCTCGACGTGCGCGGCGTGGCCGGCGGGGAGGTGCGGCTGCTCACCGACGACGGCCTGGTGGTGTCAGCCGCGCTGCCGGCCAACGGAGCCGGATCGGTGACCTGGCGAACGCGCGCCCGCACCTCGGCCTACGTGCGGGCGGAGGTCCGCCATCCGTCGGGAGCGGGGGGTCAGGAGATGGCGGCGCTCACCAACCCGATCTTCCTCGGCGCCACCTGAGCGGGGTCGGACAGCTCGGACTGCCTCGTCGCGCCACCACGCGCACGGTGGTCCGGGGAGGCGCCAATCTGCGGTCCGGAACACGTCGAGCGCCGGCCGCCGGCCGCATCCGGTTGACGGTGACGAAGGCGGTGCCCAGCATCCCCGGGTTAAATGTCCCAGTTTTGGGGCAATTGACGCGCCGCGGCAAATTTTCACCGCTAGACTTACGATCGTCGGTGGGTTGCGGGGAAGCGAGCAGCGCGCTCCAGTCCCGCGGTGGCTGCGTCGGTGTCGAGGTCGGTGGAGGAGTGACATGAATCCCAGGAGTATCGCTGCGGAGCTGCTCGGCACCGCGCTGCTCGTGTTCTTCGGGGCAGGGACGGCGACCCTGACCTTCGGCTTCAAGCTCACCGGTGGAAGCCCGTCCGCCGGGATCGTCGCGACGGCCCTCGTCTTCGGTCTCGTGCTGCTCGCGCTCGTCTACGGGATCGGTCCGATCTCCGGCTGCCATATCAATCCGGCGGTGACGATCGGGTTCCTCGTCGCGCGGCGGATCACGATCGTCGAGGCCATCGGCTACTGGATCGCCCAGTTCGTCGGCGGCATCGTCGGCGCCGCCGGCCTGTTCGGCGTCATGCACCTGAGTTCGATGTACAAGTCGAGCTTCGGCCTGGGAGCCGACGGCTTCGGCGCGGCGTCGATGATCGGACTCAACGCGGGCGGCGCATTCATCGCCGAGGTGATCCTGACCGCTGTCTTCGTGTTCGTGATCCTGGCCACGACGCGCGCGGCGAACGCGGCCGTCGCCGGGCTCGTCATCGGGTTCACGCTCAGCCTCGTCCACCTGATCGGCATCCCGCTGGACGGGACCTCGGTCAACCCGGCACGCAGCCTCGGCCCGGCGATCTTCGTCGGCGGCGACGCGCTGAGCCAGCTCTGGGTCTTCATCGTCGCGCCGCTCGTCGGCGGGGTGCTCGCAGCCCTCCTCTATCTCGCCTTCTACGGCAGCGAGAAGGTCAAGGTGACCCCCGAGGAGGCGCCCCAGCCGGCCCCGGAGCTGGCGCCCGATCTGGCGCCGTCAGAGGGCCCGACCGAGGACTGAACGGCCTCGGCCCTTCGCGCGCCGAGTCGCGTATCCCCATCGGAACTGACCCCGCCGGTCCTCTGCGAAGGCCGCCGGGGTCAGTTCCGTGTCCGGGACCGGCGAGCCGGGACCGATACCCCCTTCGGGGTGCGGCCAAACCCAAAGAGTAGAATTGCGGCCAACCCGTGGTCTTAACCTCCACGGGTTGCGAACGATCCACCTGACCACAGCGCGACCGCGCGAGCGGCTCGCCACTGGTTCAGCACCTTCACAACCGAATACCGAGGTGAACCAACAATGTCGAATTACGTCGTTTTCGCGTTGGTGGCCATCGTCGCGATCCTGATCGGCGCCGCTGTCGGTGCTGCCATCTCCCGCCGGGTGATCGGGCAGCGCCGCGACCTGCAGCTCGCCGAGGCCGACGCCCGCATGGGGCAGCGCGTCGCCGAGGTCGAGAGTCAGACCAAGGAGAAGCTGCTCGAGGCGAAGGAGGAGGCGGTCAGGATCCGCACGGCTGCCGAGCAGGAGACTCGCGAGGCGCGGGCGCAGGCCCAGCAGGCCGAGCGTCGTCTCCACAACCGAGAAGAGCATCTCGAACGCCGGCTCGAAGAGCTGGGGGAGCGCGACCGCGATCTCACGTCGCGGGAGCGTTCGATCGATCAGCTGCGCGAGCAGCACGAGGAGGCGAACCGCGCGCAGCTCCGTGAGCTGGAGCGGGTCGCCAACATGACGCGGCAAGAGGCACAGGGCATCGTCATGGGGCAGGTCGAGCAGGACCTGCGCAACGAGGTCGCGCGCAAGGTGCGTGAGGCCGAGCTGCAGGCCCGCGACGAAGCCGAGCGCCGGGCGCGGGGCATCGTCACGGAGGCGATCCAGCGCGTTGCGGCCGACCAGACCGCGGAGACGTCGGTCTCCGTCCTGCCTCTGCCGAACGAGGAGATCAAAGGTCGCATCATCGGGCGCGAGGGCCGCAACATCCGGGCTCTCCAGCAGGCGACCGGCATCGACCTCATCGTCGACGACACCCCGGAGGCGGTCGTCATCAGCGGGTTCGATCCGATTCGCCGCGAGGTGGCTCGGGTTGCACTCAACAAGCTGATCGTCGACGGTCGCATCCACCCCGCGCGCATCGAGGAGACCGTTCAGAAGGCGCGCGAGGAGGTCGCTCGGCGGGTCAAGGAAGAGGGGGAGGCGGCAGTCCTGGAGCTCGGCCTCCAGGGGCTCCACTCCGAGGTCGTCCGGCATCTCGGCATCCTTCGCTTCCGGACCAGCTACGGGCAGCAGGTCCTGAATCACTCCAAGGAGGTCGCGTACCTCGCCGGCATGATGGCGTCGGAAGTCGGCGCCGACGTGCGCACGGCGCGCCTCGCCGGCCTCCTCCACGACATCGGAAAGTCGATCGACCACGAGGTCGAGGGCTCACACGCGGTGATCGGCGCCGAGCTGATCCAGCGGCACGGAGTCCCGGCCGCCGTCGTGCACGCCGTGCGGGCACACCATTACGACGAGGAGCCACACTCGATCGAGGCGCTCCTGCTGATCGCGGCCGACGCGATCTCGGCCGCGCGGCCGGGCGCTCGACGCGAGACGCTCGACGCCTACGTCAAGCGGCTGGAGAAGCTGGAGGAGATCGCGAACTCCTTCTCCGGTGTCCAGCAGTCGTATGCGATCCAGGCCGGTCGAGAGATCCGGATCCTGGTCCAACCGGAGCAGATCGACGACGCGCAGTCACAGCTGCTCGCCCGGGACATCGCCCGCCGGATCGAGGGCGATCTCAGCTACCCGGGACAGATCCGGGTCACCGTGGTCCGCGAGACGCGGGCCGTCGAGTACGCCAGGTAGACATCATGCACGCACAGGGGGGTCCCAGCCGGGGCTCCCCTTTTTCTTTGGCACGGCGTCACGGCGGCGCTTCGACGCGTCCCGTCGCCGCGTCAGAGGCATCCCGCATACTCAGGGCCCGTGACCGAGGCGTTCCGCGTGCTCTTCGTCGGCGACGTGATCGGTCGTCCCGGTCGCCAGGCGACGGCGACGCTCCTGCCCCAGCTGAAAGAGGAGCTGCGGCCCCATCTGGTGGTCGTCAACGGCGAGAACTCGGCCGGTGGCTTCGGCATCACGGTCGCGACCGCCGCCGAGCTGTTCGCCGCCGGCGCCGACGTGCTGACGACGGGCAACCACGTGTGGGACCAGAAGCAGTTCGTGGTCGACATCGAGCGCGAGGAGTACGTGCTGCGGCCGGCCAACTATCCGTCCGGTGCGCCGGGCAAGGGCGCCCTCGAGCTGACCGTCGACGGTGAGCGGGTGCTCGTCGTCGACCTCCAGGGCCGGACGTTCATGCCGCCGCTCGAGGATCCGTTCCGGGTCATCGACGAGATCCTGGCCGCCCATCCGGATCCGCGCATCGTGGTCGTCGACATGCATGCCGAGGCAAGCGCAGAGAAGATCGCGATGGGCTGGCATCTGGACGGTCGAGCGAGCCTCGTCGTCGGCACGCACACGCATGTCCCGACGGCCGATGCGCGGGTTCTGGAGCAGGGAACCGCGTATGTGACCGACGTCGGGATGGTAGGCCCGCGTGACGGGGTGATCGGGATCTCCAGAGGGAGCTCGCTCGCCCGCTTTCGCACTGGCATGCCGCAGCGCAACGAGGTCGCGCCGGGCGCCGTGACTTTCAACTCGGTACTCGTTACCATTAGCAGGCCAAACGGACGAGCCCAAACGATGCAGCGCGTCGACAGAGAACTCGCATGACAGGAGAAGTTGCAGCAATGACAGGAGACAGCAGGCCTCCAGTGGAGGTGCTGAAGGTCTCCGCCTCGTCCAAGCCGGTGGCCGTCGCCGGTGCCATCGCTGGCGTCATCCGCAGCGCGGCGAGGGTGGAGGTGCAGGCGATCGGCGCCGGAGCGATCAACCAGGCGGTCAAGGCGATCGCGATCTCCCGCGGCTATGTCGCCCCGGGTGGCATCGACATCGTGTGCGTGCCGTCCTTCATCGACATCTCGATCGACGGTGAGGAACGGACCGGCATCAGGCTGCTCGTCGAGGTCCGCCCCGGAACCTGATCGACGCCGGCCGTGAGAGCGGCGCGGGCAGTCGGCCCGGTGTAGATTCTCCACTCAGTGCCCAAGCGGAGCTTTCACGTCTGGACAATCGGCTGCCAGATGAACCTTGCCGATTCCGAAGACCTGTCGCGTCAGCTGCTCGCGGCCGGTTTCACCGAAGAGCGTGAGCTGGAGCGCGCCGACATCGCGATCCTGAACACCTGCGTCGTGCGGCAGGCGTCCGAGGACAAGGTCTATTCGAAGCTCGGCGAGCTGCGGCAGTGGAAGACGGCGGAGCGCACGATCGCCGTCACCGGCTGTCTGGTCGGCAAGGAGGGTACGCACCTCCAGCGTCGCTTCCCGTACCTCGACGCAATCGTGCCGATCGGCGACGGGGCGACGTTCGTCGCCGATCTCGAGGCGCGTTACGACTACGCGGGCGGGGAGCCGCTGCCGGCGGCCGGGCGGACGGCCGTCAGCCACTACGTCAACGTGATCCAGGGCTGCGACCACAACTGCACGTTCTGCATCGTGCCCAAGGTTCGGGGCCGTGAGGTCATGAAGCCGCGCCGGGCCGTCGTCGAGGAGTGTCGCCGAGCGATCGCGGACGGAGCTCGGGAGGTCGTCCTGCTGGGCCAGAACGTCGACGACTACCACGATCCCGAGGGAGATGGCGGGCTGGCGGCGCTGGTGGAGGAGATCGCCGACCTTCCCGGCCTCGCGCGGGTGCGGTTCATGACCTCGCATCCGCAGGACCTGGAGCTCGCATTGCTGGAACTGATGGCGCGGCATCCGAACGTCGCGCACGAGCTGCAGCTGCCGATCCAGTCGGGCGACGACCACCTGCTGAAGCGGATGGCGCGCGGTTATCAGGTGCGCCACTACCGCGCGCTCATCGAGGAGGCGCGGCGGCTGATGCCGGACCTGGGCCTCATGACCGACGTCATCGTCGGGTTCTCCGGGGAGACGGACGAGCGCTTCGAGCACACGCGCCGGCTCCTGGAGGAGATCGAGTTCGACGTCGTGCACCTGGCCCAGTACTCGACGCGCCCCGGCACCTACGCGGCCGATCACTGGCCGGACGACGTGCCGGCGGCGCAGAAGCGCGAGCGCATCAACACGCTGCTCGACCTCCAGCGCGGCATCGCGAGACGGCGCGCCGCGCGCTGGATCGGACGCACCGCGCAGGTGCTCGTCGAGGGCGCGGACGAGCTCGGGCGCCCCTACGGCCGCAACCGGCAGGGCAAACGAACCGCGATTCTCGGCGCCCAGCTCGCGCCCCGGCAAGGCGCCCGCCGGCTGGACCTCGCGGGCGCGACGCGGCGGAGCGTCGAGCTTGGCGCGCTGGTGGAGGTCCACGTCGAGACCGCGACCGCCGGACAGCTCGCCGGCCGTCTGGATCCGGTGCCCGCGGGGGTCTGACCCTGCTGATGGCGCCGAGGGGAGCGGACGGCGGTACCCGGCCCGGCGGCGAGACGCCGGCGATGCGGCAGTACTGGGACGCGAAGCGAGCCCATCCCGACGCGATCCTCCTGTTCCGCATGGGCGACTTCTTCGAGGTCTTCTTCGACGATGCGGTCGAAGCGGCGCCGGTGATGGGCGTCACGCTCACCTCGCGGCCGATGCAGGGCGCCCGCCAGCCGATGTGCGGCGTCCCCCACCACGCCTGGGAGACCTACGTCGGCAAGCTGCTCCGCGCGGGCCGGCGCGTCGTGCTCTGCGACCAGGTCGAGACGCCGAATGGCCGCACGCTCGTCAAGCGCGAGGTGACGCGGGTGCTGACGCCGGGGACGGTGCTCGAGGACGCCTACCTCGAGCCGTCGCGCTCGAACTGGCTGGTCGCCGCCTGGTCGCGCGGCGCCGAGGCCGGCCTCGCCGCCTGTGACATCTCGACCGGCGAACTGCAGCTGTGCCAGCTCGCCGCCGAGCGGCTGCCGGCGGAGCTGAACCGGCTCGTGCCGGCAGAGCTGCTGAGCCCGCCGGCGGTCGAGACCTACAAGTTCGATCCCGACCGCGGGCAGCATCGCCTCGCCGACCTGCTCGGCATCGGCTACCTCGCCTCGATCGGTGCCGAGACGGCGCCGCTCGCGATCGGCGCCGCCGGCGTCGTGCTCGACTACCTGCAGGAGAACCAGGTCCGCCTGTCGCCCGGCCTGTTGCGCGTCACGACCTACCGGGCGGACGCGACGATGCAGCTCGACGAGGCGACGGCGCGCAACCTGGAGCTCGACGCGCTGGTGCGGCTCCTCGACCACAGCGTGACGCCGGTCGGGGCGCGCCGGCTGCGGCGCTGGGTCCGGGCGCCGCTGCGGGACGGCGAGGAGATCGAGCTGCGGCTGGGGGCGGTCGAGGAGCTGCAGGGTGCGACCGGCAGGCGCCTGCGCGACGCGCTGGCGGGCGTCGGGGACCTGGAACGGCTCGTCACGCGCGGTGCGCAGGGGCTCTCC
>JBAPVZ010000614.1:0-4375 GCA_049283435.1 Candidatus Dormiibacterota bacterium | reverse complement strand
CCGTCAAGATAGCAGACGCCCGGGTCGGGGCTCGCTCCGGAGCGTGACCGGCAGCGGACGCGGCGCGAGCTCAGATCGGGGTCCAGCTCACCGGTCCCGGCGCCCAGCTGAACGGCGAGCCGGGCTGATTCGTCAGCTGCTGGAGGCCGCTCCCGTCGGCGTTCATCAACCACACCGAACGCTGCCCCTTCTGGTCGGCGACGAACGCGATCTGGCGGCCGTCGGCGGAGACGTCGTAGCTGAGCACGTGGAGCGTGCTGCCGGCAGGCAGCCCGGTCGTCGGCCCGAGGCCCGCACCCTCCTGGCCGATCCCCTGCCGGTAGATCCGCATCCCGGCCGACTTGGACAGCTCCTCGGTGTAGAGCAGGTGGCGCGCGTCCGGCTCCCAGCGGGGGTTGGCGATGTCGCCGGTCGCGACCGTCGTCGTCCCACCGGCGCCGCTCAGAGACCGCACCCGCAGCTCACGCCGGCCCGCGGTCACGGCCCGCAGGCGGAAGGCGATGCCGGAGCCGTCGGGGGCCCACGCGACCTCGTCGATCGGCGCGCTCGCGCTCGCCAGGAGGTAGCCGGCGTGGAGGCCGAGGTCGTAGCCGGCGAGCTGCCAGCCGTTCGCGGTTGGCACCGTGTAGGCGAGCTGGTCGCCGCGGGGAGCCACCGCCGCTTCCGAGACACCGGTCGCGACCACGGTCGGCGAGCCGCCGAGCGGCAGCACGCTGAGCACCCCGTTCTGCAGGTAGGCGACGCGATCGTCCGCGCCGGCGAACGCCGCCCAGGTCGCCTGGAACGGCAGTGGGTCGAGATTGGCGCCGAGCGCCCCCCCGGCCCAGGTGCCGTCCGCGTTCTGGACGATGAGGTCCTTGCCGTCGGGCGACCAGGTGGCGCTCTGCACCGCCCCCGTCAGGAGACGCCGAGGGAAGTCGGACTGGTCCACGATCCACAGCCCGCTCGCCGCGTCGGGCCCGGCGGTCGGCCCGGTGAACGTCACCCAGTGCGACAGCGGCTGCGTGGGGCCGGTGCGGAACGTGAGGAGATGCGCGCGGGGCAGTGGGTTGCCGTGGACGTCGTGGATCCCCGTCCCGACGGTGAGCTGGTAGTTCGTGCCCGGTTCGAGAAGCCCCTGGGGGGCGATGATCGCCTGGTAGGGGTCGGTGGGGTCGATGCGCACGTTGATCGCCGTCTGCGGGGTCAGCGTGAACGCGTGCTGGAGCGTCGAGGCGTCGAGCCGGGCACTGAAACCGACCGTCAGGTAGGTCGAGACCGCAACGCCCAGGTCGCCGTCGCCGGGGCTCGAGCCGAGGAGCTGGAGCTGGAGCTCGGTCTGGAAGATCCACGAGTGGCGCAGCGAGTTGACGTCCCCCGTCGCGTCGCGGAACCCGCTGCCGAGCACGACCTGGTAGTGCGTGTCGGCGTGCAGGGTCGGATGGTCGAAGTACATCGTCGTCGGGCTCGTCCACGAGAACCACCCCTTGACCTCGGCCCCGATCGCCTGGGACGGAGCCCAGGGCAGCTTGAGGAGCGGCGCGGCCACCGGGAGGAGGTGGAAACGGGATTCCACCGACTGCCGGTTCATCGGGGCCGAGAACTGGATCTCGACGGGCTGGTCGGAGGGGATGTTGCCGCTTCCCCTTCCCGGGCTCACCGTGTCGACCTGGGGTGCGCTCCCGCATCCGGTGAGGAGCGCCGAACCGAGCAGGAGGACGAGCAGCGCCACCCCGACGCGCCCCCTCCCTCGCCCGAGCGTCCGCAACCCGAACCCGTGACGGAGCAATCCGGGCATCAGCATCGCAGTTGCACCGGCCGGACGGTGAGGCTCCTCCGACTCCAAGCCGGGGGTCAACCTCGCCGTCTGCCGCGGTCGCGAGCCGGGCTACGCGCCCAGCTGCGTGTGCAGGCGCTCCCGCAGCTCGGACGCGAGCTGGTCCATGCGGGAGGTGTCGACGAAGAGAATCGAGATCTCGGGAATCTGGTTGATCGTCGCCTCGAGACCCTCACGAGAGCGCTCCGAGCCCTCCAGCGCCTCTCGAACCTTGCGGGCCCGCGACGCGCTGCCGAGCGCCGAGTCGGAGTACTGCTCCAGGTCGCTGACGATCGCGTCCCAGTCCGGCTGACCGTCGGCCGAGACCGGACGGGCTGCGGGCAGCGTCGGCTGCGGGCCCGGGGGCAGCGTCGCGGCCGCCGGCCTCTGGGCCCTCGCCGGATCGCCGGGCGCCGCGGCCGGGCCACGGCGCGGACCGATCACCTGCTCCACGTCGAGGACCCGGCGCTGGACCTCGTCCGTCGCCTTCACCTCGATCATCGCCTTCGGGTCGTCGCACAGCGAGAGGACCGCCTCGGCGTTGTCCGCGATCTCGCGCGAGCGGCTCGTGTAGGCGCCGGCCAGGTCGCCGCCGGCGAGCAGGATGACCCCGATCGCGTCGTTCGACTGCACCATCACGGTTCCGGTCAGGTGCCGGTTGGCGAGGAACTCGAGCAGCGCCCGAGGATCCACCCACGAGGCGTAGAGCTCGGTATAGATCGGATCCGATGTCGTCAGCTGATACAGGCCGTCCACGAGCTCCGGGCTCAGGCTCACGACGTCGAGGACACCGCTGCCGCTGCTCACGGCGTCGAAGAAGCTCTTCAGCCCGCGCGTCGACAGCTCGACCGTCGGCTCGTCCCCCCGGTCGAAGACGCACTCCAGCGCCTGGCCCTCCCGAAAGAAGATGAGCCCGCTCGACTCTTCCGTGAGGAGCCGGACGTAGCCGGTGTAGCGCTCGCGCTCGAGCGTCGTGATGAGACGGGGGAAGTCGACGAACGACGCCTTCAGGGAGTCGTAGACGACCTTCCCGTGCGGCACCGGAATCGGCTCCCGGCCATGCTTCGGCGTCGGTCGGTACTTGACGCCGTCACCGAGTCCCGGTGCGATCGGCGCCTCCGGCAGCGCCGGCTGGGCGGGGCGCGCGGTCGAGGCCGGGGGCGCCGGTGGGGGCGCCGAGGGCGGCCCGGACGGCGGGGGCGCGGGTGGCATCCAGGCGCGCCCCGGCGGGGGCTCGGAGACCGGCTGCGGCCCCGGCTCGAAGCTCCTCGGGGCAGGCGCGTACGCGGGCTCCGGCTGCGGGCGCGTCTCGAGCTGAGCGGCCCGGTCGAGGAGCTCGGGGATCGACCCGCGCACCGTCTCGTCGGCCGGCAGCTTCGCCCGCGCGTCGAACTCGAACTCGCCTGCGGTCGAGGTCAGCGCGGAGACGACCACGTCGTCGCCGGTGCCGCTCTCCCCCGAGGCGTGGAAGAGGTGCCCGAAGAGGAAGTACAGCGTGGACGGCTCCGCGCCGTCGGCACGCACCGTCAGCGTCCCCGTGGCTCGTTCCGACTGGGCCGATTCGAGCAGCGATCGGAGGCTGGTCTCGGCAAGGGAGCCCTTGGCCTGCAAAGCGAATCTCCTGTGCTAGGGCAGCCACCGACACCGGTGGCGCCGGGGTCAAGCCGCTAGTATAGACGCGTCAATGTCGACCTCGGGTGAAGCCATCTCCACGTCTCCCGAGGGCGCTGCTGATGGTCAAACTCCGGTCGGTCTCGGGCGCCTCTACCTGATTCGGCATGCGCAGTCGACCTGGAACGAGGAGCACCGCATCCAGGGGCAGCAGGATCCGCCGCTGAGCGGACTGGGCCGCCACCAGGCGGCTCTCCTAGGCCGCCGGTTCGAGGGCTGCCGTCCCCGGGCGCTCTACGTCAGCGACCTCCGCCGCACGCGGCAGACCGCGGAGACCATCGCGAGCGCGACCGGCCTCCCGGCGCAGCCGGTCCCCGGCCTCCGCGAGATCCGCCTCGGCGAGTGGGAGGGGCGCACCGGCGCCGAGCTCGCCATCGCGTCGCCCGAGCTGTGGCGGCGCTGGACCGAGCGCGCGGACTGGGACCTGATCCCGGGCGGCGAGGGCGGAGTCGCGTTCGCTCGCCGCGTGCGCGAGACGCTGACCGAGCTCTGGGCGCGGCACCCGGTGGGCGACGTCCTCTGCGTCACGCACGGCGGCGTCGTGCAGACGGCACTCCTCGGCGTGCTCGGTCGGCTGCCGGAGGGGACGTTTCCGTTCAGGATCGAGAACGCGTCGATCTCGGTGCTGGAGCGGCGGCCGAGCACGGCGACGCTGCTCGGTGCCGTGCACGGGCCGACGATCGCCGGCGTCAACGACGTCGCCCACCTGGCGACCCTTCTGCGCGACGAGGTTGCTCGCGAGGAGGTTCGCCATCGTGCGTGAGCCGGCGGCGCGGTCACGCTGACCCAGGTGAGCGGCCCCGAGGAGCGTTGGGACCGGGCGCTGCTCGAGCTGGACGCCGAGGCGCCGCTGCTGCAATCGAGCGGCTACGGCGACGTGCAGGCGGCTGAGGGGTGGCGCCCTGAGCG
>JBAPVZ010000613.1:0-5869 GCA_049283435.1 Candidatus Dormiibacterota bacterium | reverse complement strand
CAACGGTCTCGGCCCAGAGCCGCTCGACGACGACCCACGCCTCGCGGAACCCAGCCGGATCTGTCGGGCGCAACTTGGCCCGGTCGGGATACCGCCTGTCGAGCTCGGCGCCGACCAATGGCCCGATGTCGACGCCATTGATCATCAAGTTCACGATCTCGCCATGTATGTCGACGTCGCACAACTCGACGCCGCGCATCACGACCCGGCTCATCTCGACACCGCGGAACTGGGTGTCAGTCAGATCGCTGGCGCGGAACTGCGAGCCGCTGAGGTCGACGCGATCGAACCGGGACCCTCGGAGATCCTCCCGGGAAAAAGCCGCCACTCGGTAACCCTAACGCCACCTGACGACGATCCGCCCGCACGTCGCCCTGGCCCGTTCCCGGCCGTCGATTCCCGGAAGGTGGCCGCGATCGCGAAGGACCTGCCCGACGGTGACTGGAGGGTAGTCGTCAGCGTGGGGACGGGGATACCTTCGACTCATCCTCAAGCCGTCTTCTCCCAAATCACCCGGAATGTCCGCCTTGACTGTGCCGCGAAGGGACCGCTCTCGTGCGGGGGTGCTCAGCGCCGGCCACCACCCCCCGGTGACCGGCGATGCCGCGCCGGTCCCGCGTTCAGACGCCCCCAGCCATCCCGGCGGCGACGCGCTCGGCGGCAGCCAGGAATCTCGCGATCTCGGCGTCGCCCATCGGTGTGCAGATCGAGCCCGCCCCCCGCGGCGCGAGCAGGATCCCCTCGCCCAGCATGCCGAGGAAGAACGCGCGCAGGTGCCGCTCGTCGCTCCGGGCGCTCCGGTAGTCGACGACAGGCCGGCCCGTGAAGTGCACCTGGAACAGCGAGGCGACCCCGGTCACCTGCGCCGCCACGTCGTGCCGATCGAACACCGCCTGGAGCTCGCCGCGCAGCCGATCGCCAAGCGCTTCCAGGCGCACGTAGTCGGCGTCCGGCAGCGCCTGCATCGCCGCGAGTCCAGCTGCCATCCCGAGCGGGTTGCCGTTGTACGTTCCGCCCTGCGCGAGGCTCCCCGGCCGGTTCGGATCGAGCTGCGCCATCAGGTCTTCTCGACCGCCGAACGCTGCGACCGGCAGGCCGCCCCCGATGATCTTGCCCATCGTCGTCAGGTCCGGCCGCACGCCGTAGCGTTCCTGCGCGCCGCCCGGCGCCACTCGCAGCGTGATGATCTCGTCGAAGATCAACAGCAATCCCAGCTCGCTCGTGACCTGCCGGAGCCGCTCCAGGAAGCCGGGCGCCGGCGGGATCATGCCGCCCGCCCCCAGGATTGGCTCCACGATCACCGCCGCCAGCCGTCCGTGCTCCCGGCGCAGGATCGCCTCCGCCGCGTCCGCGTCGTTGTAGGGGAGCACGACCGTGTTGTCGACGGCCCAGCTTGGCGTCCCGGCGGAATCCGGCACCGCGATCGGCGCCGCGGCGGAGCCGGCCAGCGCGAGATCGGGGTGGGCGCTCACCTCCGCGAGGTCGTGCGTCCCGTGGTATCCGCCCTCCATGCGCGCGATCGCAGGCCGGCCGCTGTACGCCCGCGCGACCCGCATCGCGAACATGGTCGCCTCGGTGCCGCTGCTGCAGAAGCGCACGCGCTCGACGGAGGGCACGCGCCGGCACAGCTCCTCGGCGAGCCCGACCTCCTCCACGTTGGTGGCGGCGAACGCCGTGCCCCGCGCCGCGCGGTTGGTCACGGCGGCCGTGATGGCAGGGTGGGCGTGCCCGAGGATCAGCGCCGTGTAGTTCTGGATGAAGTCGAGCCGCTCGTTGCCGTCGACGTCGACGACGGTCGCCCCGGCCCCGCTGTCCATCGCGACCGGATACGGTCCGAACGTGACCGTCGTCCGCGTCGTACCGCCCGGCAGCGCCTTGATCGCGCGTTCGTGCAGTGCCCGCGAGCGTGGCGTCGCCCGCTCGTAGGCAGCGATCGCCGCGGCCAGATACCCGTCGGTCTCCGTTGTGGTCATGCTCGTCACCCTCCGCGGTCAGCGTACGGCGTGGGCGCCCGGTCGGAAGCGCCCCACCGCACGGCAACCTGACGGGCGGTTCGGCTCAGACCCCGTCGACCATCCGGTTGACGAGCTTGCCGAGCCCCTCGATCTCGACGACGACCTCGTCGCCGGCCTTCAGCCACGGCTTGGGATCCGGATAGCCGAGCGCGACGCCGGAGGGGGTCCCGGTGAAGATCAGGTCGCCCGGCTCCAGCGTGAAGACCCGGCTCAGGTAGCTGACCAGTTGCGGCACGCCGAAGATGAGGTCACCGAGGTTCGAGCTCTGCCGGCCTTCCCCGTTCACCGTGCAGGTGATCGACCGCGGGCCCAGGTCACCCAGCTCGTCCTGGCTGACCAGCCAGGGTCCGATCGGGCCGAACTTGTCCGCGGTCTTGCCGATCGTCCACTGCGCGGTCGAGTTCTGCAGGTCGCGGGCGCTGAAGTCGTTGCCGTTCGTGTAGCCGTAGACGTAGTCCAGCGCGTCGTTCTCGCCGACATTGCGCGTGCGCCGGCCCATGACAATGACGAGCTCGGCCTCGTAATCGGCCTGCGCCGTCACCTTCGGGATCGGGATCTCGTCCCCGCAGGCGGCAAGCGCGTTCGAGAACTTCGCGAAGACGATCGGGCGCGACGGCAGCGCGGAGCCGGTCTCCTCGGCGTGCTTGCGGTAGTTGAGGCCGATGCAGATCAGCTTGGCGGGATGCGGCACGCTCGGCGCGTACCGAAGCGACTCCTCGTCGAGCCCTTCGCCGAGGCTCGGACGCGCCCCCGCGAAGACCTGCTCGAGGCTCGCGCCGCGGGCGTCGAACACGCCATCCTCGGTCTTGACGGCGAGTCTCGGTCCCGATTCGGTCGCATAGTGCAGCAGGATCATTGGTCGGCCACCCTCCTATCGGTCGTCGCGGCGCAGCACATCGCGGCACCAGTTCCGCACCCGAGCTTAGACGACCCCGCGACAGCGCTACCATGCCGGGTGTGGAGGTGCGTGGCGCCGTCGTCGTCGTGACCGGCGCGGGTGCCGGGATCGGGCGTGCGCTCTGCGAGCGCTTCGTGGCCGACGGAGCGGCCCACGTCGTCGCTGCCGACCTCGACGGCGCGGCGGCAGAGGAGACGGCCCGCCGCATCGACTCGAACATCGAGGCGCGTCAGCTCGACGTCACCGACGAGGCGGCCGTCGCGGCCCTCGTCACGAGAACGTGGAACGAGCGGGGCGGCGTCGATCTCTACTGCTCGAACGCGGGCATCCTCGTCCGCGGCGGCATCGACACCGATCTCGCCGGATGGCAGCGTAGCTGGGAGGTGCACGTGCTCGCGCACCTGTTCGCGGCCCGCGCCCTGCTGCCCCGCATGCTCGAGCGCGGCCGCGGCTACCTACTCGCGACGATCTCCGCGGCCGGCCTCCTCAACGAGATCGATGCGCTGCCCTACGGGGTGACGAAGAGCGCGGGCCTCTCGCTGCTCGAATGGCTCTCGATCACCTACGGCGATCGCGGCCTGACCTTCTCCTGCCTCTGCCCGCAGGGGGTCCGGACCGCGATGCTGAGCGACGACAACTTCCTGGCCGACGGTGCGTTGACCCCGGAGCAGGTCGCCGGCGCGACCGTGCGCGGCCTGGCCGAGGAGCACTTCCTGATCCTGCCGCATCCCGAGGTCGCCGAGTACTTCCGGCGCCGCGCGAACGACCACGACCGCTGGCTGCGCGGCATGCGACGCCTGCGGGGCCGCACTGCCGCCCACCATCAGGAGGTCCCCAACTGATGCCCGCTCGCAAGCCCCCGCGCGGCTCCATCGTCCCGGTCGTGACGCCGTTCCGACGCGACGGCGCGGTCGATCTCGACGCGCTACGCCGGCTCGTCGACTGGCAAATCGCGAGCGGGAGCCATGGGATCTCGGTCACCGGGACGACGGGCGAGCCGAGCGCACTCACGCTGGACGAGCGAGAACGCGTGATGGCGGCGGCCGCGGAGCAGGTCGGCGGTCGCGTCGCCTATGCGCCGGCGACCGGGACCAACAACATCGAGGAAACGCTGCGCCTGACACGATTCGCGGCGACCCTCGGCGCCGGCGTCGACGCCGCGCTCGTCATCGTGCCCTACTACAACCGCCCCTCGCAGGAAGGTCTCTACCGGTACTTCGCGACCGTGCTGGACGCGACCGATCTGCCGCTCCTCGTCTACAACATCCCCGGGCGGACCGCGACCAACATGCTGCCGTCGACCCTGGCTCGGCTGCGGCGCGACTACCCGCACCTGATCGGCGTCAAGGAGTCGAACCGCGACTTCGAGCAGGTCAGTCGGGTCCTGCACGAATGCGGACGCGACTTCCTCGTCCTCTCCGGCATCGAGCTGCTGTGCTATCCGATGCTCGCGGTCGGCGGCGCCGGCCACGTCTCGGCGACCGGCAACCTGCTGCCCGGCGAGGTGGCGGCGATCTACGACCTCGTCCAGGCCGGGCGCCATGCCGATGCGCTCGACCTGCACTACCGCCTGCTGCCGCTGAACGACGCGATCTTCTTCGAGATCAACCCGGTGCCGCTGAAGTGGATGCTCGGCGAGCTCGGCCTGATCGAGCCGGTCTGGCGGCTGCCGCTGTGCGAGCCCAGCCCGGCGACGCAGGAGCGTCTGCGGGCGGTGATGGCGCGGTACCGGCTGCCGCGCTCGCTCGACGTCGCCTCCGAGGTGGCGCGGTGAAGCGGGCTCGCTTCGTCGCCGGGGGTCGCCTCGAGGAGGGCGTGCTCGCGGAGCCCGGCCTGCTGCGCACCGGTCGGGGGCGCGCCTACCGAGAGGCGGACGTGCAGTTCCTGCCGCCGGTGCAGCCGACGAAGGTGATCGCCCTCGCGCTCAACTACGCCGACCACGCGGCCGAGCTCGCGCTCGCCGAGCCCGAGGAGCCGGCCCTCTTCTTCAAGTCGCCGAACACCTGGATCGGCCACCGAGCGCCGGTCATCCATCCCGACAACATCCAGTACATGCACTACGAGGTCGAGCTCGCGGTCGCGGTCGGCCGGCAGGGGCGCCGGATCCCGGTCGAGCGGGCGATGGAATGGGTCGGCGGCTACACGATCGCGAACGACCTCGTCGTCCGTGACTTCGTGACGAACACGTTTCGGCCGCCACTGCGCGGGAAGTGCTGGGACACGTTCCTGCCGCTCGGACCGTATCTGGTCGAGGATGAGGTGCGGACCCCGCAGGACCTCACGCTGCGCGCCTTCGTGAACGACGAGCTGCGCCAGGAGGGCACGACGCGCGACATGGTGCGCACGATTCCGGAGCTGATCGAATACGTGAGCTTCTTCATGACCCTGGAGCCGGGCGATCTGATCCTGACCGGGACGCCGAAGGGCGTGTCGCACATCCACCCCGGCGACGTCATGCGCCTGGAGGTGGAGGGGCTGGGATCGCTCGTCAATCCGGTCATCACGGAACGGGAGGCAGGAACGCCGTGAGCGAGACCGCGGTCGAGAGCGAGCGCGTCCGCGCGCGGGTGCACCCGGTCGAGCACTTCATCGGCGGCCGCTTCCAGGCGTCGCGCGCGAGCGCCACGTTCGACACCCTGAACCCGACGACGAACGAGCCGATCACGCAGGTCGCGGACGGGGACGCGGCCGACATCGACCTCGCGGTCACGGCCGCGCGGCAGGCGTTCGACGAGGGTCCCTGGCCGCGTTTGCCGGCCACCCAGCGGGCGAAGGTCCTGCGACGGATCGCGGAATTGATCGAGGGTGCGGACCAGGAGATCGCCGAGCTGGAGACGCTCGACACCGGCCTGCCGATCACCCAGGCACGCGGGCAGGCACAGCGGGCGGCGCAGAATTTCCGCTTCTTCGCCGCCCAGATCGAGGTGCTGGCCGGGCAGTCGTTCTCCACGCCGGC
>JBAPVZ010000612.1:0-6722 GCA_049283435.1 Candidatus Dormiibacterota bacterium | reverse complement strand
GTCGGCGGCAAAGGGGATGCCGGCCGGGTGAAGGACCGGACTGCGAGCGCTGCCGCCCGCACGATCACGACGCGCCGGGAGGGTCAGCCGATCCAGCTGGAGCCGGGCGGGTCGATCATCGTCCCCGGGCGGCTGTACGACGCCTACATCTTCGACCTCGACGGCACGATCTACCTGGGGCACGATCTGCTGCCGGGCGCGAAGCGGCTGATCGAGGCGCTGCGCCGGCGCGGCCGGGCGGTGCGCTTTTTGAGCAACAACCCGACGCGGGACCGTCACATGTACGTCGACAAGCTGATCGGCCTCGGCATCCCGGTCGAGCTCGACGACGTCGTGAACACCGTCGTCACGATGACGCGGTGGCTGCAGCAGAACGCGCCTGACGCCGTCGTCTTTCCGATCGCCGAGCAGCCCCTGATCCGCTCCCTGCGTGACGCGGGCATTCAGATGTCCGACGACCCGGCGCGGATCGACATCGTGATCGCGAGCTACGACCGTGGCTTCGACTACCGGAAGCTGCAGATCGCGTTCGACGCGATCTGGTTCCACCGCCGGGCTCGGCTGGTGGCGACCAACCCCGATCCCTACTGCCCGCTCGACGGCGGCCGCGGCGAGCCCGACGCCGCGGCCGTGATCGCGGCGATCGAAGCCTGCACCGGCGCCAAGCTCGAGGTCAATACCGGCAAGCCGGACCCCATCATGCTGCGGGCGGCGCTGGAGGGGCTCGACGTGGAGCCGAAGGACTGCGCCATGATCGGCGATCGGATGTCGACCGACATCCGGATGGCGCTCGACACCGGCATGGCGTCGGCGCTCGTGCTGACCGGCGAGACGGCGCTCACCGACCTGGACGGGCTGGCGCCGCGCGATGCTCCCGACTTCGTGCTCGATCGGATCGACCGCCTGCTGCCGCCGGAGCTGTGGGAGGAGCTCGGTTGGACGGACGGCGACTGAACCCGCATCTGCTGGGCATCGATCTCGGCACCGAGAGCGTGCGCGCGGGCGTGTTCGCCGCCGACGGGACCCCGCTGGGTGGCGCGGCCACGCCCTATCGCCTCAGCCACCCGCGACCCGGCTGGGCGGAACAGGATCCGGACGAGTGGTGGTCGTCGCTGATCGCCTCGGTCCGAGGCGCGATCGCCGAGGCGCAGGTGGCCCCGGAGACGATCGCCGGCATCTCCTACGACTGCACGAGCTGCACCGTCGTCGCGCTCGATCGGCGGGACCGGCCTCTGCGCCCCGCGATCCTGTGGATGGACGTGCGCGCGGCCGACCAGGCGCGCCGCATCGGCCGCACGGAGCATCCGGCCCGCGCGCTCGGCGGTCGGGGTCCCGTCTCTGCCGAGTGGTACCCGTCGAAGGCGCTCTGGCTGAAGGAGCAGGAACCGGGCATCTACGGCCAGGCGGCGCACCTGGTGGACGCGACGGATTGGCTGACGCACCGGCTGACCGGTCGCTGGACGTCGAGCATCAACACGGCCAGCGCGCGCGCCTACTACGACGAGGACGCGGGCGGCTGGCCGGGCGACTTCTACGAGGAGATCGGACTCGGCGACGTGCTGGAGAAGGTGTCCGGGGACGTGCTCCCGCTCGGCGCGCCGGTCGGCGGGCTGACGCCGGCCGCGGCGTCGGACCTCGGTCTGTGCGAGGGCACTCGGGTCGCGCAAGGGGCCGGAGACGCCTGGGCGGCCCAGATCGGGCTCGATGCCATCGGCCCCGGCCGGCTCGCCGTCATCGCCGGCTCCTCACACGTGGTGACCGGACAGAGCGACCATGCACTCCACGGTGCGGGCTTCTTCGGCACCTACGCGCACGCGGTCGTGCCGGGCGAGTACACGATCGAGGGCGGGCAGGTGTCGACCGGATCGATCATGAGGTGGTTCCGCGACCAGTTCTGCAGCGACCTCGTGCGGGAGGCTGCACGGTGCGGTCGCAGCGCCTACGAGCTGCTGAACGAAGAGTCGCGCGGGATCCCGCCGGGGTCCGAGGGCCTCGTCTGCCTCGACTACTGGCAGGGGAACCGCACGCCTTACGTCGATCCGCAGGCGCGCGGCATCATCTGGGGGCTCACGCTGCACCACACCCGCGCCCACGTCTACCACGCGCTTCAGGAGGGGATCTGCTACGGCACCGCGCACGCGCTTCGCGCAATGCGTGCCGGCGGATTCGAGATCGGCGAGTTCGTCGCGGCGTGCGGCGGCGTGACCAGGAGCCGCGACTGGATGCAGATGCACGCGGACGTCATCGGTCAGCCGATCCGCGTCACCGAGGCGAAGGACGCGGCGGTGCTCGGGGCGGCGGCGCTGGGGGCGGTCGGGGCCGGACTCTACCCATCGGTGCACGCGGCGGCGGGCGCCATGGTCTGCGAGGAAGAGGTGATCGAGCCGGACCTCGAACGCCACCGTGCCTATGCGCCGTACGTTGAGGCGTACGTCGAGACGTATCCGCGGTTGCGCGATCTGATCCACGGAATCGCGGCGCCGCCACCCGCGTAGAGGGTCGAGGCCGGCGACCGGTAGGCGCGTGAATGGCCCGACGGGGCGAAGCGGCGGCGCCGGGCGGCGCCGTCCCATGGAGAAGGAGACAGGGACGATGGGAGTGATTGCGGTCGGAGCGGACGAGGTGGGTGCCCCACTCAAGCAGCGGCTGCAGAAGCACCTGATCGACCTCGGCTACGAGGTGCGGGACTTCGGCAACGGCGAGGGGCAGGACTACCCGGACGTCGCCGAGACGGTCGCCGAAGCCGTCGGGCGCGGTGAGCACGATCGGGCGCTGCTCGTCTGCGGCACCGGTCTGGGGATGGCGATCACCGCGAACAAGGTGCCCGGCGTGCGGGCGGCGACCGCGCACGACCCTTATTCGGCCGAGCGGGCGCGCAAGTCCAACGACGCGCAGGTGCTGACGATGGGCTCACGCGTGATCGCACCGGAGGCGGCCGAGGTCGTGCTCGACCACTGGCTGGCATCGGAGTACGAGGGCGGCCGCTCGGCGCCGAAGGTCGAGAAGATGAAGGCGGTCGACGAACGGCACCACCAGTCGAAGACGCCCGCGAGCTGAGCGTGCTCGAGTTGCGTGGCGCGTGCTCGACTGCGTGGCGCGGCGAGCTGGGTTCGCGCGGAACGACGAATGTCACACGAAGAGACGAAAAGGGGATGAAGGGCACGGAGTGATGGCGGATTGTTTTAGAGATTTGGTGAATGAATTCTCATTCGTCAGCCAAAAAACAAGTGCAGTCGTCGTCCCCACTGTCTTCGTGCGTCGTTCGTCTCCTTCGTCTCTTCGTGTGACCCCCGTTACGCGTGTGACCCCGATCGCGCGTCTTGCATCCGCCACGACTGCGACAGCAACCGCGCGCTCGACGTGGACAGGGACGCGCCGATGACGACGGTCGCCGTGCTGGGGGCGGGGGTGATGGCGTCGGCGCTCACCGTGCCGCTCAGCGACAACGGCCACGACGTCCGGCTCGTCGGGACGCACCTCGATCGCGACATCATTGCCAGTGTCCAGGAGAGCCGTCTGCACCCGGTGCTGCAGCATCAGCTGCCGGGCTCGGTGCGAGCCTTTCAGCTCGAGGATGCGGAGGCGGCATGTGCCGGCGCGGACGTCGTTCTCAGCGGTGTGAACTCGTTCGGGGTGCACTGGGCCGGGCAGCGCCTGGCAACGCTGCTGCGCCCCGGGCAGCTCGTGGTCGCGATCGCGAAGGGGCTGGAGGCGGCGCCGAACGGGGATCTGCAGATCCTTCCCGAGGTGCTGGCGAGCGAGGTGCCAGGGCCACTGCGGGCACAGGTGAGCTGGTCGGCGATCGCCGGGCCTTCCATCGCCGGCGAGGTCGCTGCCCGCCGCAGCACCTGTGTCGTCTTCACGGGCCGCGACCAGCCGGCGCTGGAGCGGCTCGCGACCACGTTCCGCACGGCCTGCTACCACGTCTGGACCTCGACCGACCTGATCGGCGTCGAGGTCTGCGCCGCGATGAAAAACTGCTACGCATTCGGCGCCGGTTTCGCCGAGGGCGTGCTCGAGGCGACGGGCGAGGCGGACGGCAAGGACCGCAACTTCAACTACACCTCGGCACTGTTCGCCGAAGCATCGGTCGAGATGGCCCGCATGGTGCGTCTGCTCGGCGGGCTTGCGGAGACCGTCGCCTGGCTGCCCGGCGTCGGCGACCTCTACGTGACGAGCCTGGCCGGCCGCAACGTCCGGGTCGGCCGGCTCGTCGGGCGCGGGATGCGGTTCAGCGAGGCGCAGGCGACGATGCCGGGGGTGACGCTCGAGGGCATCGCCGCGATCGGCGTGATCGGGGACGCGCTGCCCAAGCTCGCCAAGCGAGGGGTGATCGGCGGCGGCGACTTCCCACTGCTCCGCCGCCTCCACCAGGTCGTCGCCGACGACGCCTGGCCCGAGCTCCCGTGGGGCACCTTCTTCGGCGGAGAGGCGTGAGGTCGTGAACGATCACGGACTCGATCTGCTCGGGATGGACGACGGCAGGAGCGGCGTCCACCGTGGCCGCGATCGACGCTCGTGACCGACAGGTGGGCGCGATCATGCGGAGGGACGTGCGCGTGTCCGGCGGGGTGCGGCGCATCCCGGAGACGGCGCACCCGGCGCCAGGGGGTATCACGATGAGCTACGAGCAGATCGAGACCGCGCTCGCGCACGCGGGCGACACCGACGAGGTCCTGATCGGCCCGGGTGTCGTCGCGCAGGTGGGTGCGAGCTTCCGGCGGCTGTTCGGCGACGCGCCGGCCGTCGTCGTCGGCGACGAGCACACCTACGGGGTCGCCGGGCGGGCGGTCGAGCAGTCGCTGGCCGCGCAGGGCCAGGAGATGGTCGACGCCTACCTGTTCGACGGCCGGCCGGCGCTGCACGCCGACTACCGGCACATCGAGACGCTCGTCGCATCGCTGCGTGAGCACGACGCGATCCCGGTCGCCGTCGGGTCGGGGACGATCAACGACATCGTGAAGCGGTCGGCATCCGAGCTGGGGCGCCGGTACCTGAACGTCGCGACCGCGGCGTCGATGGATGGGTACACCGCCTTCGGCGCGGCGATCACGAGGGAGGGCTACAAGCAGACGATGAGCTGCGCCGCGCCCCGAGCGGTGATCGCGGATCTCGACCTGCTGCGTACGGCGCCGCCGGCGATGACGTCGTCCGGATACGCCGACCTGCTTGGCAAGGTCACGGCCGGCGCGGATTGGATCATCGCGGACGAGCTCGGGGTGGAGTCGATCGACGAGAGCGTCTGGTCGCTCGTGCAGGGACCGCTGCGCAGGGCGATCGGCCGGCCGGCCGAGCTGCACGCGGGCGACCCCGGAGCGCTCGACGAGCTGATCGAAGGGCTGATCATGTCCGGCCTTGCGATGCAGGCCGCGCAGTCGTCGCGTCCGGCGTCCGGCGCGGAGCACCAGTTCAGCCACCTCTGGGAGATGGAGGGGCTCGGCCAGGAGCAGGAGCCGCCCCTGTCGCATGGCTTCAAGGTCGGGCTCGGCTCGATCTCGATCGCGGCGCTGTACGAGCGGTTGCTGCAGCGCGACCTGACGCAGATCGACATCGACGAGCAGTGCGCGCGCTGGCCGGTCTGGGCCGACGTCGAGGCAGAGGTGCGGGCAGCGCACACGACACCGGGTCTGGATGCGGCGGCCGTGCGGGAGACGCAGGCGAAGTACGCCGATCGCGCGCAGCTGCGAGAGCGGCTGACGCTGGTGTGCGAGCGGTGGCCGCACCTGAGCGAGCGGCTCCGGCAGCAGCTGCTCTCCGCCGACGAGCTGCGGCGGATGCTGCGCGCGGCCGGCTGCCCGACGAGTCCGGCCGAGATCGGGCTCGAACTCCCAGCCTTCCGCGAGACCTACCGCCGCGCGCGGATGATCCGGCGCCGTTACACCGTGCTCGACCTGGTGTACGAGGCCGGGATCCTCGACGAGTGCGTCGACGAGCTGTTCGACCCGGGCGGTTTCTGGGCTCCCGCGGCAGCGGTTCGGCGCAGCCCCTGATGGAAGAGGCCGAGTGCCGGCAATGAGTCGCTTCCCCGCACCGGGAAGGGTCCACTTGCCGGCAACCGGCATCCTCTTCGCCAGGTACTCGACAGAAAGGTAACGTTCTGGCAGTGAAGACGACGATCGACTCGATGGGCCGAATCGTCGTGCCCAAGCCACTGCGCGAAGCGATCGGTCTGGTGCCGGGCTCGGCCGTGGACATCTCTCTCTACGGGCAGGGGCTGCAGCTGATTCCTGCCGGTCGCACGGCACGGCTCGTCGAGGAGGCGGGTGGGCTGGTCGCGATGGGTAGCACGACCCTTGACGACGAGAACGTCTTCACGCTCATCGACGCGGGCCGGCGGTGAGCTCGCGATTGCCGCTCGACACCACCCTCGCGATTTCCGCTGCTCGTCGCGACGCATAGCGCCCACGACGCGGTCGTTCGTTGGTGGGGCAATCGTGAGGGGTCGCTGTGTGGCCATGCGGTCGTGGAGACGTATCCAGTGCTCACATGCCTTCCCGTGGGCCTGCGTGGAGCGCCGGCGGACGCGGCGCGCCTGATCAGGGAGCGGTTCGCTCCGCCGGTGTTGCTCGGTTCGGATCTGGCCGGTCGCCTCCCGGACCTGCTGAGCCGGCTCGGCATCGCCGGCGGCGCTGTCTACGACGCGCTGGTGGCACTCGCCGCCGCGGAGCACGGGGTCGATCTTGGCACGCGCGACGCGCGCGCCCGCAGCACCTACGAGGCGA
>JBAPVZ010000611.1:0-4441 GCA_049283435.1 Candidatus Dormiibacterota bacterium | reverse complement strand
GACGAGGCGGCGTTCGGCAGCGCGCTCGCCGGCCTGTCGCCGGCCGCCCTCGGAGGCGCCGCCGGGTGAGCTGGAAGCAGACCGGGTGGCTGAGCGGTGCGCTCGCCGCGGCGGTGATCCTGGCCGCGCTCGGGTGGGGCGTGCTCCATCCGTCAGGCACGCCGTCCTCGCCCGTCGTCGGGCAATCGGCGCCCGACATCAGGATCGACGCGTACAACGGCGCCCCGGTCTCGCTCAGCGCCTATCACGGCCGCGCCGTCGTCGTCAACTTCTGGGCCTCGTGGTGCGCTCCCTGCCGGCAGGAGCAGGGCCCCCTGGAGAGCGCCGCCCGTGAGTGGGCGGGTCGGGTCCAGTTCCTCGGCGTCGACATCCAGGACTCGGCCAGTTCCGCGCGCGCCTACGCAGAGCAGGCTCAGTACCCTTATCCGGTGGGTCCCGCAGTGCCCGGCGTGCCGGCCGCCTACCAGGTCAAATCACCACCGGAGACGTTCTTCATCAATGCCCAGGGGACGGTCGTCGCCCGCTTCCTGGGGCCGCTGGACGGCGCCTCCATCCGCAGCTACCTCCAGCTGGCAGGAGTCGGCACGTGATCAAGCTCGTGATCCTCGGTGTGCTGCTCGCGGCCGGCGTCGGCTTCTTCATCTTCCACTCGACGCAGGGCAACGCCGAGTACTACGAGACGATCCAGGAGATGCACGCGAACCCGCAGAGCAGCGACGTCCGGGTCGTCGGGGTGATCGAGCCCGGCGTGCAGCGATCGCAGGGCGGCACCCAGGTGGCGTTCTGGATGCGCGACTCGACGTCCCGCATGCAGGTGGCCTACCAGGGCACGCTGCCCGACATCTTCAAGCCCGGCATTCAGGTCGTCGTCCAGGGGCATCCCAACGCGCAGGGCATCTTCCAGGCGAGCGAGCTCCAGACCAAGTGCCCGAGCCACTTCTCCGCCTCGCCGGCGCCGCAGGGCGCCGCGACGGCCGCCGCCAAGACCTGACCTGTGCTGCCCGCCTTCGGTGCCGCGTTCCAGCTCGCGGCCCTCGTGCTCGCCGTGCTCGCCGCCGTCGTCGGCTTCGCGAACACCCGGCGCGACGATCCGGCGCGAGCGCGGGTCGCCCGGCGTGCCTTCTACGCGTCCTCGTTGATGGTCGTCGGGGCGTCGATCGTGCTCGTCGCCGCGTTCGTCGGCAACGATTTCCAGCTCGCCTACGTGACCGAGAACTCGGCTCGCGGCCTCGCGCTCGGGCTCAAAGTGGCCGGCTTCTACGGCGGGCAGGACGGGTCGCTCCTCTACTGGACGCTCGCGCTCACCCTGATCGGCTCGCTCTCCGTCGCCGCGGCGGCGCGCCGGCTGCCCGCCCTGGCCACGCTGGCCGCCGCGTTCCTTGCTTCGACGACCGCTTTCTTCCTCTTCGTGCTCGTCTTCGTCGCCAGCCCGTTCAGCGTTCTGGCGACGGTGCCGCGCGACGGCCTCGGCCTCAACCCGGTGCTCCGCGACGGCGGCATGATGATCCACCCGCCGTTCCAGCTCGCCGGCTACAGCTCGTTCGCGATCCCGTTCGCGTTCGCGATGGCGGCGCTGCTCGCGCGACGCTACGACGCGGCCTGGATCGCGGTGACGCGCCGGGTCGCGCTCGTCTCCTGGGGGCTGCAGAGCGCCGGCGTCCTGCTCGGCATGTGGTGGTCGTACCACGTGCTCGGCTGGGGCGGCTACTTCAGCTGGGATCCGGTCGAGAACGTCGCCATCATGCCCTGGCTCGCCGTCACCGCCTACCTGCACTCGATCCAGGTGCAGCAGCGCCACAACCGCCTCCGGGCGTGGAACTTCGGCCTCGTCATCCTCGCGTTCCTGCTCAGCGTGTTCGGCACCTTCATCGTACGGAGCGGCATCGTGCCCTCCGTGCACACGTTCGCGATCAGCCCGATCGGGCCCTGGTTCTTCGGGTTCCTCGCGATCGCGGTCGTTGTCTCCGGCGTCATGCTCGCGAGCGCGTCGGGCAGCCTCAAATCGGCGCGACCGATGGAGGGCCTCGTCTCCCGCGAGGGCTCGTTCCTGCTTCAGAACATCGTCATCGTGCTGCTCATCGGCGCGATTCTGTGGGGAGTCCTGCTGCCCGTGCTGACGGGTTCGCTGGGGCGCCAGATGGTCGTCGCCGCGCCCTACTACAACCAGACGAGCGCGCCGCTCATGGCGCTGCTCCTCGCGCTGCTCGCAACCGGTCCGCTGCTGCCCTGGCGCCGCGTGCTGCGGCCGGTCGCCGGGGCTCGCACCCGCGTCGGCTTGAGTCTCAACGGCTGGCTGCGGCGGCTCGCCTGGCCCGCCGCCGCGTTCCTCCTGGGCCTCGCCGTGCTGCTCGTGGGTGGGGTGCGACAGCTCGGGCCACTGCTCGCGCTGCCGCTCGTCGTCGCCGGCCTCGCGACCTGCACGCTGGAGTATGCCCGGGGCGGTCGCCAGGCGCTGCGGTCTGCGGGGTCGGCGCGGCGGCTGCCGGGAGCCGTCGTTCGCATCGCCACCCGCAACCGCCGCCGCTACGGCGCCTATCTCGCACACGTCGGGATCCTGGCGATCGCCGCCGGCATCGCCGGCTCCCACTTCTGGCAGCAGGAGCAGCAGGTGCAGCTGCGGCCGGGACAGCAGGTCAGCGTCGCCTGGTACCGCCTGACCTACCAGGGCACCTATCAGGTGCCGGAGGGCGACCACCTCACGACCTTCGCGCGGTTTCGCGAGGACGACGGGACGGTGCTGACGCCGGCGCGCCTCGTCTACCCGGCGATGGGTGGCGCGGTCGTCAGCCACGTCGTCATCGAGAGCTCGCCGGTCGCCGATCTCTATCTCGTGCTCAACGGGACGACGGCGGCGCACGGGGCGGCGGTCACGGTGTTCGTGAATCCGCTCGTGCCCTGGATCTGGGTCGGCGGCTTCCTGCTCGTCCTGGGCGTCCTGCTCGGCAACCTGGGCCACATCAATGCGGTGCCGGCCTCCGAGCCGCGGCGTGCGTTCCGGCCGCAGGTCGCGCGCACCTCGCCGTCGCCATGACCTGGGCGCTCGCCACGGTGTTGCTGCTGCTGGCCGCCCCGTTCGTGCTCTGGCCCCTGATCCGGCGCCCGCCGCCCGGCGAGCCGCTGCCGCCCGAGGACGACGAGGCGGTACGCTCGGCGAGATGACCGCGGTCCTCGGCCGGGGGCTCGTGCAGCGGTACGGGGCCCGCCGGGCGCTGGGGCCGCTCGACCTCGACGTCGACGAGGGGGAGCGCCTCGCCGTGCTCGGCGACAACGGCGCCGGCAAGTCGACCCTGCTGCGCATCCTGGCCACGCTCGCTCGTCCCGCGGCCGGCTCACTGGAGCTGCTCGGGCACGACGCGCTGCGACGCCGGGAGGCACTGCGCCCGCGCCTCGGCTACCTCGGCCACGAGCCGGGGCTGACGCCGATGCTGAACGCGCGCGAGAACCTCGAATTCTTCTGCCGCCTGCACGGGTTGCCACGCGAGCGGGCCCTCGTGGCCCTGGAGACGGTCGGCCTGCAGGGGGCGGCCGGCGTGCTCGCGCACGACCTCTCGCGGGGCATGCAGCAGCGGCTCGCGCTCGCCCGAGCGGTGCTCGCCAGGCCGGACCTGTTGATCCTGGACGAGCCCGACGCGAGCCTCGATCAGTCAGGACGCGGGCTGCTCGACGAGCTCTGCCGGGGCCGGACGGTCGTCCTCGCGACGCACGATCGCGCGCTCGCCCGCCGCGTCTGCGAGCGTGCCCTGCTACTGCGCGACGGCAGGGCCGGCGGTGACCCCTGGCAGTTCCATGTCGTGCTCGGCGGCGGGGGCGAAAGCTGATGCAGGGCGCAGCCGTCATCTGGGCGGTGCTCTGGCGGGACCTCCGGGTCGAGCTGCGGGGCCGGGAGCTGCTGCCGGCGCTCGCCCAGTTCATCGTGCTCGCCCTCGTCATCTCGAACTTCGCGTTCAACGTCGGGTCGGGGCCCTCGCTGAACGACGTCGGCGCCGGCATCCTGTGGCTCGTGCTGGTGTTCGCCGGCGTCGTCGCCTTCACGCGCGCGTTCGCCGGTGAGCGAGAGCACGGGTCGCTCGACGCGATGCTCCTCACGCCCGCGTCGGCGGCCGCGATCCTGACCGGGAAGGCGCTCGCGTCGGCCGTCTTCCTGATCGCGTGCGAGGTCGTGCTGCTGCCGGCGACCGCGATCTTCCTGGGCCTCGACCTGCGGCCGTCGATGTTCCTCATCGTGCTGCTCGCGATCGTCGGCATGGCCTCGCTCGGGAGCCTCTTCAGCGCGCTCGCTACGCAGACCCGGGCTCGGGAGCTGCTGCTGCCGGTGCTCGCCCTGCCGCTCTGGATCCCGTTCGTCATCGTCGGCAGCGGTCTCGTGCAGCAGACGCTGAGGGGGGCTGGAATCCAGTTCACACCGCTGCTGCTGCTCTGCTACATGGACATACTGGTCCTC
>JBAPVZ010000610.1:0-2541 GCA_049283435.1 Candidatus Dormiibacterota bacterium | reverse complement strand
CGTTCGAGCGGACCCCGATCGCCGGGTCCGGTGGATCGATCTGCGGGGCCGGCTGGAGGACGCCGATGCGAACTCACGAGCACCAGTTCAGCCGCCGCCTTTCGGCTACCCTTGACCGGAAGTGGCTGACGAGACGATCGCCGAGGAGCACCGCATTCTGGCTCGCGACATGGTCGAGGTCGCCTGGCTGGAGGGGGATTTCGTCCTCCGCTCGGGGCGCCGCTCGCGGTACTACTTCGACAAGTACCTGTTCGAGACCCAGCCGGGCCTCCTGCGCCGCGTCGGCCGTGCGCTGGCGCGACTGGTGCCGGCCGAGACCCAGCGGCTGGCCGCGCCCGAGCTGGGCGCGGTGCTGCTCGGCGGCGCCGTCTCGATGGAGCTCGACCTGCCGCTCGTCCTCGTCCGCAACCGGGACAAGGGCTACGGAACGTCGAAGGTGCTGGAGGGCGTGCTCCAGCCGGGCGACCGCGTGACGATGCTGGAGGACGTGCTGACGACGGGCGGCGCCGCGATCGACGCCGTGACCAAGGTGCAGGCGGCCGGCGGGCAGGTGCTCGCGCTGGTCGGCGTCCTCGATCGTGAGGAAGGCGCGGCCGAGAACCTGGCTAAGCTCGGCGTCACCTTCCGGCCCCTGTTCAAGAAGAGCGACCTCCCTGTCTGACCTCATCATCCGTGGCGCGACGGTGTTCGGCCCCGCCGGAGGGCGGCGTACGGACGTGCGCGTGCGCGGCGAGGAGATAGCCGAGGTAGGCCAGCTGCGCCACCGGCCGTCGGCTGCGGCGACCGTCGACGCGGATGGGTTGTGGCTGCTCCCGGGTGCGATCGACGCGCATGTGCACGGGCGCGATCCGGGCTTCCCGGCCAAGGAGGACATGGCGACCCTGACGGCGGCGGCCGCCTGCGGTGGCGTGACCACGGTCGTCGACATGCCGAACACGGTGCCCGCCGTCAGCTCGGCGGCCGTCCTCGAGGACAAGGTGGAGCGGCTGTCGAGCCGCGCGCGAGTCGACTTCGCGCTCTGGGGCGCGCTTCGGTCGACCTCCACCGAGGAGGACCTGCAGGGCCTGGTCGACGCCGGCGCCGTCGGGATCAAGGCCTACCTCGGGTACGCGGTGCGCCGTGACAACGAGCAGATCGTGTACACGTTCGATCTCGACGATCCCGGCCTGGAGGCGCCCCCGGACTACGGGACGATCGCTCGCATGGCGCCGCTGCTCGCTCGCGACGGGGCCCCGCTCGCCGTGCACGCGGAGGACCCGGGCGTGCTGCGAACGTTCAACCGCCCGCTCGCGACCTACGCCGACATCCTCGCCGCCCGGCCGCCGATCGCGGAGGCGATCGCCGTCGCCGCCCTCGGCGTCATCGCGCGCGAGAGCGGCTGTCGAGTGCACGTCGTCCACCTCTCCAGCGCGCAGGGTCTGAACGCGGCCCGTGCGGCGATCGTCGGCGGTGCGCCGCTCGTGCTCGAGACCTGTCCCCAGTACCTGCTGCTGACCGACCAGGACATCGCCGCGCTCGGCGCGATCGGCAAGATGTATCCGCCGGTGCGCACGGCGGCCGATCGGCGTGCACTCCTGGAAGGGCTGCTCGCCGGCACCATCTCGAGGATCGCGACCGACCACGCGCCGCACGAGACGGCGGAGAAGATCGGCACCTCGCTCGAGGCGGCAGGGGCCGGCAGCCCGGGGGTGGAAACGGTCTACCTGGCCGCGCTGGAGGTCGCGCGGGAGCTCGGACTGGGACCCGAGGCGGCAGTGCAGTGGGTTTCCGCGGCGCCCGCCCGCGCGCTCCGGCTGGGGCAGCGCAAGGGCTCGATCCGGGCCGGCCACGATGCCGACCTGGTGCTCCTCGACCCTGCCGGGCAGACGCCGGCGACGGCGGCCAGGCTCCATTCGAAGCAGCGCGAAGGCGTTTTCACCGGCCATGCTTTCGAAGGCTCGATTCGCGCCGTCTGGTCGCGGGGCGAGCTCGTCGCGGAGCGGGGAGAGCCGGTCGGCGTCGAGGGCCACGGCCGCTTCGTCCGCCCCGGAGTGTTCTAGCCGGCCGCCGATAGAGAGGGGTGCATGTCCGATCGGACCGCCTGGCCGCCCGGACGCAGCACGCGGGCGAACTCCCCGACGATCGGACGCAGCGACGCCACGTGGGTGAGCGCGAGCGCGCAAGTCAGCACGTCGACGGCGCCGTACGTCGACGGCGCCGTGCGCCACCGGCAGCGCATCGAGCCGTCCGAGGCGGAGGTCGGGGTCGGGCAGCAGGAAGTGCCCCCCGGACGAGCGTCTCGGTTCGTGCGAGCATGCCAGCCAGATTGGCAGATCGAGCCGCACCGGCGGCAGCCCGGTCTTCGGATCGGGAGTCGCCCGCGTCCCCCTTCACCCCGTTCGTGATCTCCTCCGTCCCGATCAGAGTTGGGACCTGACTCCCATGACAGCACTGCGGCTACGTTCTGTCCATCGCGCGCGTAATCCACACCCTCGACAGGAGAACCGAAGCCATGGACAGGATCCCGGTGCCCGGCCGGCAGGCGATGATCATCGCCGCCAT